>NZ_QETL01000074.1:0-20271 GCF_003105135.1 Stenotrophomonas sp. SPM
CTTCGCCGTGCCGTAATTTGAAGAGCCGAGCCCATGCTCGGCTGCTTCTGCTGTTTTGTAGAGTCGAGCCATGCTCGACTGTTTCTGCTCTGTGGAGCCGGGCCTATGCTCGGCTGCCTCTCACAGCCAGCCGAGCATAGGCTCGGCTCTACCAAGAGCGAAGAGCAGTCGAGCATGGCTCGACTCTACATGGCGCGCTTACCGCTCCACCTCGAACGGCTGTTCCTGCCAGTCTTCCACGCTGCCATCGCGCCCATGCAGGCGCAGGCCCAGCCAATGCCGGCCGGGTGACAGCGCCTGCGTATCCAGGCTGGCATCAAAGCCGGCATTCGGGTGCTGCGGATCATTGGACATCGGCCACAACGGGCGGATGTCGAGCTCGCGACCGTACTGCGCATCGCCCACCGGCTTTCCGTCCACCAGCACTTCCACGCGCGCCAGGCCGACGCCGTCCTTGAACGCCCAGCCCTTCACCGAAAGCGTGCCCGACACCGCTTCGCCGTTGGCCGGTGAATCCAGGTAGGCGACGGCCGGCGTCACGCACTCGCCTTCAACGCGCTGCGCAGGCAGGCGGAACAACAGGAAGCGCTGGAAACCATGATCGTTGCTGACCACCCTCGGCGGCGGCAGCGGCCCCACTTGCGCGCACACCGCGTGGTAGCGCGGCACCAGGTCGCGGAAACGCTGGTCGCTGGGCGACAGCACCAGCAGCATCGGTCCGCTGCGTTCGCCCTCGTGCACCTGGCCCCACTGCGCCAGCTGCGCGGTGCGCCCGTGCTTGTCGTTGAGCGGGTGCGGCAGCACCGTGATGTTGCCGTCCCCAAGCTGGAAGCCGAGCTCGGCACCCACCTTGAAGTTGCCGGCCAGCACGCGCGTGCCTTCCGGCATCTGCTGCAGTTCGTCGCGCACGGCGGCCGCCAGCGGTTCCCAGCCGGCGAAGTTGCGCGGGTAGTACTTGTCACCGGCCAGCTGTTCGCGCAGCGACGGCGTCGACGCCATCAGGTAATAGCCGAAGGCCAGTGCCATGCCGATGCCGGCCAGCCACCAGCCGGTGCGGCGCAGCCAGCGCGGCCAGCCGTTGAGCACCACCGGCACCGCCACCAGCAGCGCCAGGTAGCCCGGCAGCGGCCAGTGGAAGCTGATGCGCTCGACATCGGTGAAGAAGCCCAGCAGAAAAATGCTCAGCGTTGATACGCCGCCGACCAGGCCGAAGTAGCGCCACTGCGTGCGCGCGCCACCGCCGCTGCGCGTAGCGGCCAACGCCACCTTCCACATCGCGATGCACAGGATGGGCGTGACCAGCATCGGCTGGATCACCAGGAACCACATCCCGCGCCATTCAAACGCCCAGGGATGGCGCTCGACCACCTGGAATTTCAGGCCGGCATCATGGTTGTCGGCATTCCACGCCAGCAGCGGCAACCAGGCCAATACGCCCACCGCCAGCGCCACCCACACGCGCGGATCGGCCAGCATGCGCCGCCCCTGCGGCAATACCAGCAGCGCGATGAAGCCGACGCCGATCACGCCGATGAAGCGGTAGTGGCTGAGCGCACCGATCAGCAGGCCCAGGCCCAACTTGATCGCAGACGACGCATCGACGCTGCGCAGCAGGCGTGCCCCGGCGTCCAGGCACAGCACCGCGGCCAGTGCCATCGGCACATCGGGCACGGCCAGCAGGCCCAGCGTGGCCGACAACGGCATCAGCAGGGTCAGGCTGCCTGCCTGCCAGCCGGCCACGTTGCCGAACCAGCGCGTGGCGACGCGCGCGACCAGCAACGGCAGCAGCGCGCCGATGGCCAGGAACGGAAGACGCAGCGCCAGCACGTGCTGGCCGCCGATTTCCACGCCCAGGCGCGCCAGCCACGCGGTCAATCCCGGCAGGTCGGAGTATGCCGCCGCCAGGTGCTGGCCTTCCTGCCAATAGAACGCCTCGTCCACGAACAGGGGCAGACGCGCGGCCACAAGCAACTTGGCCGCTGTGACCAGCGTCCATAACCAGAGAAAAATCGTACGTGCGCGCTGTTCGCCCTGCATTGCTCTATGGATAGAATCGAATGGTTCCCGAACGTGAGACGAACATGCCAGCTCCGTCCCCCATGCCCAGCATGCTAACCGATCAACTGCGCCAGGCCCTGCGGGAGGCACAGGATCAGGTCAATGCCCTGGTGCTCGGCAAGGTGCCGGAAGTCAGGCTGGCTTTCGTCGCCCTGCTTTCCGGTGGACACCTGCTCATCGAAGATCTGCCCGGCCTGGGCAAGACCACGCTGGCCCATGCACTGGCCAGCAGCCTGGGGCTGAGCTTCCAGCGCGTGCAGTTCACCTCCGACCTGCTGCCGGCCGATGTGCTCGGCGTATCGGTGTATGACGCCGGGACGCGCCAGTTCCAGTTCCATCCCGGCCCGGTGTTCTCGCACGTGCTGCTGGCCGATGAGATCAACCGCGCACCGCCGCGCACGCAGAGCGCGCTGCTGGAAGCGATGGCCGAACAGCAGGTGACGCTCGACGGGCAGACCCATGCGCTGCCCGATCCGTTCTTCGTGATCGCCACGCAGAATCCGGTCGATCTGTCCGGTACGTTCCCGCTGCCCGATTCGCAGCTGGACCGCTTCCTGCTGCGGCTGGCGATGGGCTACCCCAGCCCGCAGGCCGAACGCGAGCTGCTGCGCGGCACCGACCGCCGCGACCTGATCGCGCGCGCCGTGCCGCAGCTGGATGACAACCAGGTGCGCCAGCTGCGTGAAGCGGTCGGCCAGATCCACGTCAGCGACGCGCTGGTGGACTACGTGCAGGCCCTGCTGACCCGGAGCCGCCAGCATGCTGGCGTGCGCGTGGGCCTGTCGCCGCGTGCCGGCCTGGCCCTGCTGCGTGCGGCCAAGGCCCACGCGCTGCTGCTCGGCCGCGGCCACGTGGTACCCGAAGACGTGCAGACCCTGTTCGTCGCCGTGGCCGGCCACCGTCTGGTGGGCGAGTCCGAATCGAGCACGGGCCCGGCGCTGGCGCGCGCCATCCTGCAGACCGTCGCGGTGGATTGAGGATGCCCGCACGCGGCTCACGCCTGCTTCGCCTGGCGCGTCCGCGCACGCCCGAAGCCCTGCCGCAGCGGCTCGACCGCCGGCGCATCTACGTGCTGCCCACGCGCTTCGGCCTGTTCGTGGCCCTGCTGCTGTCGGCGATGCTGCTGGGCGCGCTGAACTACAACAACAACCCGGCCCTGCTGCTGGCCCTGCTGCTGGCTGCGGCGGCCATCGCCAGCGCCATCGCTGCCCACCTGCAGCTGTCGGGCGTGCAGATCGACGCCATCTCGGCCGAACCGGTGCCGGCGGGCCAGCCGCTGCGCCTGCGCATCGACCTGTCGCTGCGCGACCCGCGGCCGCGCCACGGCCTGGAACTGCAGGTCGGCGGCAGTCAGGCCTGGACCGACCTGCCCGCACAGGGCCGTGGTGAAGTGGAGCTGGACGTGCCCACCGAGCGGCGCGGCTGGCTTGACCTGCCGCGCATCCGCCTGTCCAGCACCCAGCCCCTGGGCCTGGTGCGTGCGTGGTCCTGGGTGTGGCCGGAACAACCGCTGCTGGTGCACCCGGTGGCCGAGGCGGTGGCGCCCTCATTGCCCGAACAGGGCAGCGACCTGCTGCACACCCGCGCCCACGCCAGCGGCGAGGAGCTGCACCAGCTGCGCCCCTACCGTGCAGGCGACCCGCCGCGCAGCATCGCCTGGAAGCATTCGGCACGACGCGACACGCTGTTGGTGCGCGAATACGAAAAGCCGGTCGGCATCGAAGTGGTGCTGGATTGGCGCGCGCTCTCCACCCTGCCGACGGAAGCGCGCATCTCGCGCCTGGCGCGCTGGGTCGACAGCGCCGAACGCGAAGGCCGGCGCTACACCCTGCTGCTGCCCTCGCAGCCCGCGCTTGGCCCCGGCCAGGGCGCGAGCCACCATCATGCGTGCCTGCGCGCACTGGCGCTGATGCCCCATGACTGAGCCCGCCCTCCTGCTGGACCGCAACGCGCGCAACTGGACCCTGGCCAGCGCCGCGCTGGCGCTGCTGCCCCTGCTGCTGCAGCTCCCCAGCGCACTGGCCGCGCTGATCGCGGTGGCCGGCCTGGCAACCGCCGCATTGTCGCTGCGAGGCGTGCTGCCGATGCCGGTGCGTCTGCTGCTGGTACTGGCCATGCTGGGCGCCATCGTCTGGCAGATGGGCGGGGTTCGGCCAGGGCGCGATACCGGCTGCGCCCTGCTGGCGGCGATGCTGGCGATCAAATCCAGCGAACTGCGCAGCGTGCGTGATGCGCGCAGCCTGCTCGGCTTTGCCCTGTTCGCGCCGTTTGCCGCCTTCCTGCTCGACCAGGGGCCCCTGACCACGCTGCTGGCCGCGCTGGCCGGCATCAGCAGCCTGCTCGCCCTGCAGCGGCTGGCCCACGATGAAGGCCGCAGCGCGGCGCTGCCGCTGCCCGGCCAGCTGCGCGGCGTGGGCCGCCTGCTGCTGATCGGCCTGCCCCTGGCCCTGGCCTGCTTCTGGCTGTTCCCGCGGCTGTCCTCGCCGTTGTGGGGCGTACCCGAACGCGCGGTCGGCACCCCCGGCCTGTCCGACTCGATGGAGCCGGACAAGTGGCTGGACCTGATGGCCGATGACACCCCGGCGCTGCGCGTGCAGTTCTTCGGCCCCGTGCCGCAGCCGCAGCAGCGCTACTGGCGCGGGCCGGTGCTGACCCGCTTCGATGGCCACGTCTGGACGCGTGACCGCAACGTCGACTTCCGCCGGCCAGCGCAGGTGTCCCACGAAGGCCAGGGCTGGGACTACCAGATCGACTACGAGCCCACCGACCGCCGCCTGCTGGTGGCGCTGGACCTGCCCACGGCTGCCCCGGAAGGCACCGCGCTCAACTCTGAGATGAGCCTGGCCAGCCAGCGCCCGCTCTCCGCACTGACCCGCTGGCGCCTGCACTCGGCACCGGCGACGCGCTTCGATGCCGAGCTGTCGCCCTACCAGCGGCGTGCGGCGCTGCAGCTGCCAGCCAACTTCAACCCGCGCACGGCAACGCTGGCCCGGCAATGGCGGCAGGAAGCCGGTGACGACGATGCCGCCGTCGTCCGACGCGCCCTGGACTGGATCACCGCGGATTTCTCCTACACGCTGGAAACCCCGGCGCCCGGGCGCGACCCGGTGGACGCGTTCCTGTTCGACTACAAGGCCGGCTTCTGCCAGCACTTCAGCTCGGCCTTCGTGGTGCTGATGCGCAACGCGGGCATCCCCGCACGCGTAGTGACCGGCTTCGCCGGCGGTACCCGCAACCGGCTCGGCAACTACTGGATCGTGCGGCGCATGGACGCCCACGCCTGGGCCGAAGTCTGGCTGCCCCAGCGTGGCTGGGTGCGTGTGGACCCGACCGCTGCAGTGGCGCCCGAGCGCATCCTCGACACGCTGGAAGACCGGCTGCCGGCCGGCGCCGACCTCGACCTGCAGCAGCGCTGGCTGCAGGCCGGGCAGATCGGCGATTGGCTGCGCCGTGGCTGGAACGACCTGGTGCTGTCCTTCGACGCGCGCCGCCAGCAGCAGCTGCTGCAGCCGCTGGGCCTGGATGAGCTGAAGCCCGGCCAGCTGCTGGCCGCATTCGTGGCCACCGCCCTGCTGGCGATAGGCTGGATGGCCTGGCTGCTGGCCCGTGGCGAACGCGAGCGCGACCCGCTGCTGCGCGCCTGGCACCGGCTGGGCCGCCGCTACGCCCGGCTGGGGCTGGCCCGCGAGCCGCACGAACCCGCCCTGGCCTGGGCCCAGCGGGTCCATGCCCAGCGCCCCGAACCTGCCCTCATCGCACTCAGCCAGCGTTTCGCCGAAGCGCGCTACGCTGGCACTCGTACCGAGCTCGCCCCATTATTGCAAGACCTGCGCAGGCATCGCCCGACTTCCGGAGCTACTTCATGAACACCAAGTTCCTTCTCACCGCCGTGGCCACCCTGGCCCTGTCGGCCTGCGCCACGGCCCCCAAGCCGCTGCAGGGTCAGTTCAGCGTGGTTTCCCCGCGCGACTCGGTTGCCACCCAGCAGGTGGGCACCCCCGTTCGCTGGGGTGGCCGCATCATCGAAACCCAGCCCGGCCAGGGCGAGACCTGCTTCCAGATCATCTCGCGCCCGCTCAATGGCAGTGGCCGCCCCAACACCAGCTCGGCCGATGCCAGCGACGGCCGCTTCATCGCCTGCCGCGCCGGCTTCTATGACCCGGCGGTGTTCGAGGCCGGTCGCGACGTGACCTTCATCGGCAAGATCGACGGTTACGCCAACACCCGCATCGGCGAGTACGACTACCGCCTGCCCAAGCTGGCAGCCGACGTCATCTACCTGTGGCCGGAACAGCGCCAGGTCGATGTCGTGCCCTACCCGTATAGCCCGTGGGGCCCGGGTCCGTACTGGGGTGGTTACCGCGGCTGGGGCTGGTGGTAAACCTGCCACGTCCCGCGTGACGCAAAAGGCCGCCCTCGGGCGGCCTTTTTGTTGGTGCACCATCCACGGTGGGCGCCGTCCGTTGGTCGGCACGGAAGCCATGGCTGCCGTTGCCTCAACGCCCCGGCGTACCGAAATGGCCCAACGGCGCACCGGCCAACAGGTGCATGTGGATGTGGAACACGGTCTGCCCGGCATCTTCGCGGCAGTTCATCACGATGCGGTAACCATCCTCGGCGAAGCCTTCGCTGCGCGCATACGCGGCTGCCGCCAAAGCCAGCTTGCCGATCAGGTGCGCCTGCGACGGCTGCAGGTCGTCCAGGGTCGGGATGATCTCGTTCTTCGGAATGAACAACACGTGCACCGGCGCCTGCGGTGCGATGTCCTTGAAGCCCAGCACCTCGTCATCCTCGTAGACGATGGTGGCCGGGATCTCGCGACGGATGATCTTGCTGAAGAGGGTTTCGGTGGTCATGGTCGGCCTCGGCGGGATGTCTTCCGCATTGTAGGCCGGCCACGCCACGCGCGGCCGCGGTCAGTCGCGGAATTCGCTGCGCGTCCCGAAGGCATGCGACAGCGTGCCGCGATCAACGTATTCCAGCTCACCGCCCAGCGGCAGGCCCTGCGCGAGACGGCTCGGCTGCACCTGGCGCGCACGCGCAAGCTGGGCCAGGTAGTGCGCAGTCGCTTCACCTTCAACGGTAGCGCTGGTGGCGATGATCAGCTCCTGCACTTCGCCCTGCGCCAGCCGCTGTTCCAGCTGCTCCAGGCCCAGTTCGCGCGGGCCCACGCCATCGAGCGGCGACAGACGGCCCTGCAGCACGAAGTAGACGCCGCGGAAGCCGGTGGCATTCTCGATGGCCAGGCGATCGGCCGGTGATTCGACCACGCACAGCTGGCTGCGCTCGCGACTGTTGTTGGCACAGGTCGGGCACAGCTCGGTTTCGCTGAAATCGCGGCACTGCGCGCAATGGCCGATGCGTTCGACCGCCAGCGCCAGCGCCTCGGCCAACCGCTGCCCACCTTCGCGCTCGCGCTCGAGCAGGTGGTAGGCCATGCGCTGCGCGGTCTTCTGCCCGACGCCAGGCAACACCCGCAGTGCATCGATCAATTGTTCAAGCAGGGGTGCGGACACGGCGGCAGGCTTTGTAGAGTCGAGCCATGCTCGACTGAAGGTTGGAACAGTCGAGCAAGCTCGACTCTACGAGGTTCGTGGCACCCGCTTGCACGGGTGCCACGCTGAACATCAGAACGGCAGCTTCATGCCCGGCGGCAGCTGCATGCCGGCGGTGGCCGAACCCATCTTCGACTTCGACTCGGCATCGATCTTGTTCGAGGCATCGTTGAAGGCCGCGGCGATCAGGTCTTCCAGCATTTCCGGGTCGCTGGTCAGCGACGGATCGATGCGCACCTTGCGGCATTCCTTGGCGCCGGTCAGGGTCACGCTGACCATGCCGCCACCGGCGCTGCCGGTCACTTCGATCTTGGCGATTTCTTCCTGGGCCTTCTGCAGGTTTTCCTGCATCTTCTGGGCCTGCTGCATCAGTTGGGCGATGTTGCCGCGCATAGTGTCTTACTCGTCAAAAGAACGGATGGAGTCGGAAACAACCCGGGCGCCATGCTGCTGGATCAGCAGCTGCACTTCCGGATCGTCCATGAAAATGGCCTCGGCGGCCTGTTGCCGCTCGCCACGCTGGCGGTCGGCACGCTGGTGTAGGGTCTCGGCCGGGACCTGCTCGGTTTCCACGGTTTCGACCACGATCCTCGGCGCCTGGCCCAGGGCCTTTTCCAGCATGTCGCCCAGGGCGGACAGCGCGCGTTCGGAACGCAGGTACTCAAATCCGGGCGAAAGGCCCAGTTTCAAGGTGCCGACTTGGCAGCTGATGAAGGCCGCGTTGGCCGCCAGCTGCCGCGAAGGACCACTGAGGCCGCTGTTGGCCACCAGATCGAGCCAGTCTTCAGCGCTGGCCAGGTCGGAGATGCTGCCCTGATGCGCTGCCGGCGCCGGTGTTGCCACCGGTGCAGCCGGAGCGATCTCGATGCCCTCGGCATGGAACGGGCGCTCCGGCGCGGCTGCCACGGCCACCGGGGCCGGCGGTTCCTGCCACGGGGCGACCATGGCCGCCTCCGGCGTCGCCATCGCGACCGGCGCGTCCATTTCCGCCGCCAGCGCCTGATCACGCGCGTCGGCTTCGTCGGTGGCCCACGGCGGCAGATCATCCGCCTCGGCCACCTGCGGCGCCGCTTCGGCCTTCACCGGCGGCGGCGACACGGGTTCTTCCACCGGAACCGGCTCAGGCTCCGGCGTCGGCTCCGGCTCCGGTTGCGGGGCCGGATCAGGTTCGGGTTCGGGCTCTCGCGGCGCAGCCTGCATCGGGGCAGCCACGTCAGCCACCGCCGACGAGCTCGCCGCCGCAGCAGCAGCCACAGGTGCGGCGTCGTTGCTGCCGGCACCGGCGGCATGGCCACCACCGGCGTTGCCGCCCGCAGCACCCCCACCCGTCGCACCTTCGACCGACTTCGGCACCGGCGGCACCGCAGCGGCCGGACGGAACGCCAGCATGCGCAGCACCGCCATTTCGAAGCCTGCACGCGGGCTCGGCGCCAGCGGCAGGTCGCGACGGCCGTTCAGGGCCATCTGGTACCAGAGCTGCACCACTTCCGCACGCAGGCGCTCGGCAAACGCGGCAGCGTCCAGGCCTTCGACCGGGGCGGCGGCGCCGGGCACCAGCTGCTGCACCTGGATGCGGTGCAGGCCTTCGGCCAGCGCTTCCAGCACGCCACTCCAGTCCGGCGAGAACTCGGCCAGCGCGGCCACGACCTGCAGCAGGCGCGGGCCATCGCCCTCGGCCAACGCGTCGAGCATGGCCGCCACCTGGGTACGGTCGACCGTGCCCAGCATGGTGCGCACCACGTCCTCGCGCAGCGCGCCGCCGGCATAGGCGATCGCCTGGTCCAGCAGCGACAGGCCGTCGCGCAGGCTGCCGTCGGCGGCCTTGGCCAGCTGCACGATGGCGCTGCCGTCGGCCTCGATCTCCTCGGCGGCGAGGATGCGGGTCATCTGCCCCTGGATCTGGTCCTCGTCCAGGCGCTTGAGGTTGAACTGCAGGCAGCGGCTGAGCACGGTGACCGGCAGCTTCTGCGGGTCGGTGGTGGCCAGCAGGAACTTCACGTGCTCCGGCGGCTCTTCCAGCGTCTTCAGCAGCGCATTGAACGCCGCCTTGGAGAGCATGTGCACTTCGTCGATCAGGTAGACCTTGTACTTGCCACGCGAGGGCATGTACTGCGCGTTCTCGATCACCTCGCGCACGTCATCCACGCCGGTGTTGGACGCGGCATCGATTTCCAGCAGGTCGATGTAGCGGCCGGCGTCGATGTCCAGGCAGGCCGCACACTGGCCGCACGGGTCGGCGCTGGTGCCCTGCTCGCAGTTCAGCGATTTGGCGAAGATGCGCGCGATGGTGGTCTTGCCCACGCCGCGGGTACCGGTGAACAGGAACGCGTGGTGGACCCGGCCGCTGTCCAGCGCATTGCTGAGCGCACGGACCACGTGTTCCTGGCCCACCAGCTCGGCAAAACGCTTCGGACGCCACTTGCGGGCAAGCACGAGATAGGACATCAGGCCACCGTCTTCCATCGGATGTTCCATTGTGCCATGCCTGTCCAGCCCCCTCGCCTCCGACACACCCGCTGCACATGGATGACTGGGGGTGCTTGTGTACTGCCGCGCCGCCCGCTAGAATCTGCGCCCCTGCTGAGGCGTTTGCCGATGGCAGGGATCCGGAGAGGTGTCCGAGTGGTTGAAGGAGCACGCCTGGAAAGTGTGTAAGCGTCTAAACCGCGCTTCGGGGGTTCGAATCCCCCTCTCTCCGCCAGATAAATGGAAAAGGCCGCCCTTTGGGTGGCCTTTTCCATTTATCTGGCGCGGGACGCGAAGTGCGGTGCGCGCACTTCGCACCATGCGTTGCTGCGCAACGAATGGGCCCCTCCCTTTGCCTGCCTCTCCCCGCCCCTGTCGGGGCAGTGATCTCATCCCGCTCTCCAGCCGCCCCCATGCGCTATGGTCACCCCATGAGGACCCGGCCCTACCACCACAACGATCTGTCCGCCTGCCTGGCGATCTTTGACAGCAATCTGCCGATCTACTTCGCGCCGGAGGAACGCCCGGACTTCGCGTCGTTCCTGCGTGAGCTGGCTGAAGAACACACCTACCAGGTCATCGAACTCGACGACAGCGTCGTCGCCTGCGGAGGGCTGTCTCCTCCCACGAACGGGACGGCCGGGTTCTGCTGGGGGATGGTCGAGAAATCCCGGCACGGACAAGGGCTTGGCCGCCATCTTGCACAGGTGCGACTGCTGCAGGCCGCCACCGATCCCCGCGTGGAGCGCGTTGCATTGAGCACAAGCCAGCACACCGAGGGCTTCTACGCCGCGCTGGGCTTCCACGTCACCCAGCGGGTGACGGACGGCCACGGCCCGGGAATCCATGCAGTGCACATGGAAGCGCGCCTGCGGTAATGCCCGCCGCAACTGGCACGGCGGGCATCTCCGCCCGATCGCCGCCGGCTCAGCTGCTGGAGAGCTTCATCAGCACCAGGCCACAGACGATCAGCATGGCCGCACCGATGCGCATCGCACTGACCTGCTCGCCGAGGAACACGATGCCGACCACGAAGGCGCCCACGGCGCCAATGCCGGTCCAGATGGTGTAGGCGGCACCCAGCGGCAGCGTGCGCATGGCCACGGCCAGCAGCCAGAAGCTGGCGATCATGCCGAGGATGGTGACTACGGTGGGGGTGAGCCTGCTGAAGCCTTCGGACTGCTTCATGGACACGGCCCAGACAATTTCCAGCAGGCCGGCGAACAACAGATAGATCCAGGCCATGACGACCCTCCTCTTGGTAGGGCCAGGCCGTCCTGGTCATTCATTCCCGATGCGGGGGAGGTCGTTCCTCCTGCGGCCGCATTCTAGCAACGGGGGCTCGCGCCGGCCGTGCCGCCTGTGCACGGGTTACAGCCGATTCATCGCATGAAGCTGGCGTCGATGGCCGCGTCTGCGCTAGAATGCGCGCCTGCCATCGGCCAGCCGATGTGCAGTCCGGCTGTGGTCTCCGGCGCGCGACGCGCTGCTTCCCCTGATCCGTGAACCGGCCGCCCCTGGGCGGCCAACGTCTCTATGGTGGCCCCGTCGGCCCCTCGCGACGCTAGGTCGAAAATCCCGCCAGGGCCGGAAGGCAGCAACGGTATCGATCGACGCGGGCGCCGAGGTCAGCCGGCGGGGCCACCGCCTTTCTGGGCCGTGCCCCGCTCTGGTAGATGCCAACCTTGGTTGGCGCCCCTCGCCTCTCGCCCTGGTAGATGCCAACCTTGGTTGGCGCTCTTCGCCAGGCATGGCCCGGCGCTACCGTGCTTCGGGCGTTCCCTGATGGAACACCACCCGCCATCCCTGCGCATGCCGGCGCCACAGCGAACTGCGCAGCACCCAGCGCTGAGGCTGGCCATCCACGTGGTAGCGGCTGCGGTAACGCACCTGGGCCAGCTCCTGCGTCAGCAGCGAGACTGCGTACTGCTCCGATTCGATCTGCACCTGCGCCCGCTCCAGCGGGATCTCCGCCAGCGCCGCCGTACGGCCGTAGCACTGGCCGGAGCTGCCGATCTCGCTGAAATCCTCATCCAGCAGTTCCGACAACCGCGAACGATCACCGCGCACCTGCGGGGTGTGCAGCGCGCGCTCAAGATGTTCCAGCTCGGCAGCCAGCGTTGCATCAGCAGGCTGGCCAGTAGTGTTCACGGCGGATCCTGCGCCAGCACGCGCGCCGCCGTCGGCGTCGCCAGCGGCACGCACTGCCCCTGCTGCGCCACGCGGTGCCCACGTGCGGCCAGCGCCTGGCCATCGGCCGCACTGGCGTAGTGGTAGAGCATCATCCGCGACTGCAGCTCGGCGCTGTACTCGCGCTCCAGGTCATCCACGCCGGTGTGCGACGGGTTGCCATGCAGGCCGCAGTCGTGGGCGATCAGCTCGTTGTCATTGGCGAAGCGCGCCAGCATCTCCGGGATCGGCCGCGTATCGCCGCTCCAGGTCAGCGCGCCCTGCAGGCGCAGCCCGTAGGCCGTCTCCGGCCAATGGTGGCGCGCCGGGAACACTTCCAGGCGCACACCCTCGTGCCAGAACGCATCGCCCACCACGATCAGCTGGAACGCATCCCAGAAGTTGGCGCCGCCCTCGGCCAGCACGTTGGGGTAATCGGCCACCCGCTTGTGCAGCAGCGGCACCACGGTGGCCGGCACGTAGAGGCGCACCTTGCCGCGCCGGTGCGTGTTGAAGAAGGTGTCCACGAACAGCCGCTCGAAGCCGGCCACGTGGTCCAGGTGCACGTGGGTGACGAACACCGCCTGCGGCAGGTGCCCGTAGTGCGCCTTGAACGCGGTCAGGCCTTCGCCGCCGCAATCGATGGTCAGCCACGGCCGGCCATCACGCTCGATCACCGACATGGGCGAGCCCAGCTCGACCGCCGACGCATTGCCGACGCCGAGGAAACGCAATGACCAGTCCATCAGGTGCCCCGGTTCCAGGCCATGTCGTAGGCGCGACGCAGGCGCGCGTAATCCTTCTGTACGTCTTCCACGCTGCGCTCGCCGCGCAGCTTGACCAGCGAGCGCAGCAGACGCTTGAGGTTGCGCTCGCGCCAGGCGGTGGCCGGAATGCGGATCACCCCGCGGTCGAAGTCGATCAGCCAGCCATGGCCATTGCCATCGAACAGGATGTTGTGGGCGTTGAGGTCGGCGTGGTCCAGCCCGGCGCGATGGAAGCGCGCGATCAGCCGGCCCGCCTCTTCCCAGGGTGCACCACGGCCGGCCACCAGCGCGCGGTCGGCCAGCGAACGCACGCCCTCGATGCGCTCCATCAGGATGGCCGCGCGGTAGCGCATGCCTTCACGTATGTAGAAGGCGGCGATCGGCCGGGGCACCGGCAGCTTCTGCGCGCGCAGGGCACGCATCAGCCGGAATTCGGCGAAACTGCGGGTGCGGTCCGCGCCGCGCCAGATGTACTGGTCCCGGCTGAGCTTGGCTGCCAGGCCACCGCGCAGGTAGTGCCGCAGCACGCCGGGGCCGAAGGACGCATCGACGAACCAGGCACTGCCGCGCCCGCCTTCCGCCACCGGCCGGGCCCTGCTGCCCCAGTGCTGGGGCGAGAACAGGCCGACCTCGGCTTGCCGCAGCCGCTCGCGGTCGAACAGAATGGCCCCGATGCCGCGACCCTCGCGGCATGGCGTCAGCGCTTCATTGGCGTCAAATACGACCATTCCATTGAGTCTAACAACACATGGCATCAGCGTCCTCATCCTTGTGCCTCCTGCGCCTGTCTGCCCTGGGGGATGTCACCCACGTTGTCCCCCTGGTGCGCACCCTGCAGGCCGCGCGCCCGGACACGCCGATCCACTGGATCATCGACAAGGTCGGCCACAAGCTGCTTGATGGCCTGCCCGGCGTGGTCTTCCATGCGTACGACAAGAAGACCGG
Source organism: Stenotrophomonas sp. SPM (assembly GCF_003105135.1). Lineage (NCBI taxonomy): Bacteria > Pseudomonadati > Pseudomonadota > Gammaproteobacteria > Lysobacterales > Lysobacteraceae > Stenotrophomonas > Stenotrophomonas sp. SPM. Next base: position 13,961 of record NZ_QETL01000074.1, read on the forward strand.
CATGGCCGGCGTCAAGGAGCTGCGCAAGCAGCTGCCGCCGGGGCGCTTCGATGCGCTGCTGCAGATGCAGGTCGCGTTCCGCGCGAACCTGCTGTCGGCCTTCATCCCGGCCGAGCGCCGCATCGGCTATGACCGCAGCCGCTCCAAGGACCTGCATGGGTTGTTCATCAACGAACGCATCCCCGATCGGCCGGGCATCCACGTGCTCGATGCCATCGGCAGCTTCTGCGAGCCGCTGGGCCTGCGCCAGACCGAGGTGAGCTGGGACCTCGCAGTGCCGCCGTCGGCCCACGAGTGGGCCGCTGCGCAGTGGCCCGATGATGGCCGCCCGGTGCTGATGATCTCGCCGTGCTCCAGCCACGTCATGCGCAACTGGTACGCCGACCGCTATGCAGCGGTGGCCAACCATGCCAGCGCGCGTGGCTGGCAGGTGGTGCTGTGCGGTGGCCGCAGCGAACTGGAGCGCAGCATGGCCGATGCCATCCTCACCCAGCTGGCGACGCCCGCGCTGGACCTGGTAGGCAGGGACACGCTGAAGCAGCTGCCGGCCCTGCTGGCCCGTGCCAACCTGGTGATGACGCCCGATTCGGGCCCGATGCACATCGCCAATGCGATGGGCACCAAGGTGCTGGGCCTACATGCGGCCAGCAACCCGCACCGCAGCGGCCCGTACTCCGACCGGCGCTACTGCGTGGACCGCTACGACGATGCCGCGCGCAAGTACCTGGGCAAGCAGGCGGCCGACCTCAAGTGGGGCACCAAGATCGAGTTCGACGATGTGATGGAACTGATCACCGTCGAGGACGGCATCGCCGCCTTCGAGCGCTACGTGGCCGATCACGTCGGCTGAGCGACCGGTGCGGGCCGACCGTGGCCCGCACCCTCCACGCAGGGCGTGGGATTATTTGTACGACTTCTCTTCCACGTACGCCGAGCCCAGCGCCAGGTTGATCGCCTTCTTGATGCGCGCGCGCTCGTCGTTGCGCAGGTAGACGCTGCGGGCCAGATCGACGAAGGCCTGGTCGAAGGCCTGCGCCTTCTCCTTCAGGCGGACCTCGTCCTCGATATCCCACAGCTGCTCGTTGACCGCCTTCAGTTCGGCACGCAGCCTGGCGATGTCCTTCACCGCCGCCGGATGGCCCATCCAGGTGGCATCCAGCGCCGACAGCTCGCGGCGTACGTTGGCCAGCTTGCCTTCATCGCTGATGCGCTCGGACTTGATCTGCAGGATCGAGATCTTGTCCAGCAGCTCGCCGAAAGAAACAGGCACGAGGATTTCAGCGGTCATGGCAGCACTCCAGCAATTGATGCGCACATGGTAACCGCAGCGAAGACGCTGTTCCCGCGTGACAGCAACCCGATGGCGCATCGGGTGGAACAAGCCCCTCTGTTGAGGGGCTGCCCCGACAGGGGCGGGGAGAGGCAGGCAACGGGAGGGGCCCGTGCGTTGCGCAGCAACGCATGGGGCGAAGCGCGCAAAGCGCGCATCGCATCCCACGCCAGATTAAAAAAAACGGGCCGCCCTAAGGCAGCCCGTTTTTTTTTAATCTGGCGGAGAGGGGGGGATTCGAACCCCCGAGGCGCTATAAACGCCTGCCTGATTTCGAGTCAGGTACATTCAACCGCTCTGCCACCTCTCCAGATGTTCCCCGGCGAACCGGGGACGCGCATCATACGAGGAAGCGCGGCAGACCACAAGCCATTGCGGCCCGTCATGTGAAATATTTCTGACTGAACGCCTTGCCGGATGTCCGCTTGGCCGTGATGATGCCGTTCTCCCCGGCATTACCCGCCCAGCAACCACCATGATCGAATTCGGACACCTCACCCACCCTGGCCTGCGCCGCGAGCTCAACGAGGACACCTACTACGGTGACAGCGAGCTGGCCCTGTGGCTGGTGGCCGACGGCATGGGCGGGCACGCGTGCGGCGAGGTGGCCAGTGCCCTGGCCCGCGAGACCATCGTCCGCGAGATCCGCCGTGGCGCGCCGCTGGCCCACGCCATCCGCACCGCCGACGAGGAGATCATCCGTGCCTCGCGGCGGCGCAACGACACCCTGCCGATGGGCACCACCGTGGTCGCCGCACGCGTGCAGGGCAACCGCTATGAAGTGGCCTGGGTCGGCGACAGCCGCGCCTACATGTGGCGCGACGGACAGCTGGCCCAGCTCAGCCAGGACCACAGCGTGGTGCAGGAACTGGTCGCGCAGGGCAACCTGACCGCCGAACAGGCGCGTGCCCACCCGCACCGCAACGTGGTCACCCAGGCGCTGGGCGTGACCGACCCGAACCATCTGAACGTGGCCACCACCAGCGGTGAACTGCGCCCTGGCATGCAGCTGCTGCTGTGCAGTGACGGCCTGACCGAGGAAGTCGACGACCGCGATATCGCCCGCACCCTCGCCTACGACGACGCCAGTGCCCAGGAATGCGTGGACAGCCTGGTCGCCTCGGCATTGGACGGCGGTGGCTCGGACAACATCACCGTGATCCTGGTGCGCTGCCATTAACCGGTAGATCCACGTCATGCGTGGATGACACATCGTGGATGCCGGCCAGCGGCCGGCACTACCACCGCGCTTATGCGCTCGCGACCTCTTCCACCTTCGGGCCATCCCACAACGCGTGGCCGGCCTTCTTGCGCAGGCGCTCCAGGCGCGCGGTGTGCGCCTCCAGCTCCGACGCCGTGGCCACCACGCGCGGGCGCGGCAGCAGCTTGCTGGTGTCGAAGGCCAGCAGCGCGGCGCCATCGGCCCCGCTGTCTTCTTCCAGGCCGAAGCCGATCTCCTCCTGCCCCGAGGTCAGCGCGATGTAGACATCGCCCAGGATCTGCGCATCGAGCAGGCCGCCATGCAGCGCACGGTGCGAGTTGTCCACGCCCAGGCGCCGGCACAGGGCATCCAGCGAGTTGCGCTGGCCGGGGAAGCGCTCGCGCGCCATCGCCAGGGTATCGATCACCGTGCAGCGGTCGGTGATCTTGCCGAACTGCGGCCCCAGCAGGGACAGCTCGTAATCGAGGAAGCCCAGATCGAACGCCGCGTTGTGGATGATCAGCTCGGCGCCGTCGATGAACGCCAGGAACTCCTCGGCGATCTGCGCGAAGTCCGGCTTGTCGGCCAGGAAGTCCAGGCTCAGGCCGGTGACTTCCTGCGCACCCTGCTCGAAGTCGACGTCGGGCTTGATGTACTGGTGGTAGTTGTTGCCGGTCGGGCGGCGCTTGAACAGCTCCACGCAGCCGATTTCAACGATGCGGTTGCCCTTCTTCCATTCCAGGCCGGTGGTTTCGGTATCGAGGATGATCTGACGCATGGGCTCAGTTTACCGGGCTGCCGTCGCGGATCTGGAGCGCGGCATTGCGCGCCAGGGTGTCGACCCGCTCGTTGTCGGGGTCACCGGAGTGGCCCTTCACCCAGCGCCAGTCGATCTGGTGCCGCAGCGTGGCCGCATGCAGGCGCTCCCACAGCTCGCGGTTCTTCACCGGGTCGCCGCCAGCGGTCTTCCAGTTCTTGCGGATCCACCCGGCCATCCACTGGGTCAGCCCCTGCCGCACATACTGCGAATCGGTATAGAGCACGATCTCGCAGGCTTCGGTGAGGCTTTCCAACGCGGAAATGGCGGCCATCAGCTCCATCCGGTTGTTGGTGGTATGCGCTTCGCCGCCACTCAGTTCGCGCTCGTGGCCCTTGTAGCGCAGCAGTGCGGCCCAGCCACCCGGGCCGGGATTGCCGAGGCAGGAACCGTCGGTGTGGATTTCGATGGTTTTCAATACAACTCCAGATCAGGTGGCAACGGTGCCCAACCAGCGCACCGGCAGCGGGGTCGGCCCAGGCAGGGCCAGCGTACGTTTTTCGGCATGGAACAGGCAGGCCGCGCGCAGTGGCGCCCAGCCCGCCCCACGGCGGCTGCCGGCGCCTTGCCACAGCGGCCCCAGGTAGCGGGTGTCGTCGCATTCCAGCCCATTCCGGGCCAGCAGCTGGCGCAGCCGCTGCGGCGTGCGCACCACCAGACCATGGTGTCGCCAGCGGGTGCGGAAGGGGCTGAACGGGTTGAGGCTGCTCAGCCACAACTGGCCGCCGGGCATCAGCACGCGCGAGCACTCGTCCAGCAGGTAATCAGCATCGGCGGCGGTGACATGCTGCAGCACGATGGCGTTGACGCTTTCATTGGCCAGCGGCAGCGGCAGCGCGCAGCGGGTATCACCGGCATAGCCGGCGGCCTCGCGGTACAGCCGCAGGCCGCGGCCGCCCAGCTGCGCATCCTCCATCCAGGAGGCCGTGGGTGCGATCCACAGCCAAGGCTGGGACGGCAGGCCGGCCAGCCGTGGCAGCAGCAGCTGGCGCTCAAGCAGGCGCAGGGCTGCCGCCGGCTCGCTGTCGAACCACGGCACCAGGCTCGCTTGACGGTGGCTCTGCAGCAGGGGCATGGTCCAATTCTATGCGACTGACTGCCCTGACCGCATTTGCGGACAACTACATCTGGATGCTGATCGCCGACGATGGCGCCGCCGTGGTCGTCGACCCCGGCGATGCCGCGCCGGTGCTGGCGCTGGCCGATCAAGGCCTGCGCGTGGACACCATCCTGCTGACCCACCACCACGACGACCACATCGGCGGCGTGCCCGCGCTGCAGGCGCGTTTTCCCAGCGCGCGGGTGATCGCGCCGGTCGACGAGCGCATCCCGACCGCCACCGAACGGGTGGGCGAAGGTGAACGCGTTCAGGCACTGGGCCGGATGTTCCACGTACTATCCGTGCCCGGGCATACCCGCAGCCACATCGCGTTTCACACTGCTGAACATCTTTTCAGCGGAGATTCGTTGTTCAGCCTGGGCTGTGGGCGCCTGTTCGAAGGTACGCCGTCCCAGCTGCTGGCGTCGATGCGCAAGCTGGGTACCTTGCCTGTGCAACTGCTGCTTTGTTGCGCCCATGAGTACACCGTGTCAAATGCCGTCTTCGCGCGGCATGTCGACCCCGCCAACGCTGCCCTGTGGCAGCGCCAAGAGGAGGCTTTGGCCATGCGCCGCGATGACCGTTCCACCCTGCCGGTAACCCTGGCCAACGAGCTGGACTGCAATCCGTTCCTGCGTGTGCACAGCGCGCCGATCCGCGCGGCGGTGTCAGCGCACCTGGGGCGCGATGTCGGGGACGACGTCGATGTCATGGCCGGTCTCCGGCACTGGAAAGACGGCTTCCGCGCATGATGCGCCGAAGTCTGCCGCTGGCCCTGGGCCTTGTCCTGGGGCTGGCCGGAAACGCGGGCGCGCAGTCGCTGGGCGCCGGCATCAGCCAGAACCTGGCCGCCGCGTCGGCCGTGCCGATGGACCCGGCCCTGTTGCCGGCCGCCTCGGTCCGCAACGGCCAGGAGATCTTCGCCAGCTTCCGCGAGGGCCTGGCTGAACCGACCTGCGACGCCGAGGCCACCAGCCCGCGCTGGCAGAAGCAGTTCGCCCATGCTCCCTCGCGCCTGGCCAACCAGGATGACGACGCGCTGGTGCTGTTCGGCTACGTGGTCGAAGAACTGCGCAAGGCCAGCCTGCCCACCGAATTCGCGCTCATCCCGTTCGTGGAGAGCGGCTACCGCCCCAACGCCCGCAACGGCAGCGGTCCTACCGGCCTGTGGCAGTTCATCGCCACCACCGCGCGCAACCACCGCGTGCCGATGGCCAACGGCTACGACGGCCGCCTGTCGGCCGTGGATTCCACCCAGGCCGCAGTGCGCTACCTGAAGACCCTGCACGGCATGTTCGGCGGTGACTGGCGCCTGGCCACCATGGCCTACAACGCCGGCGAGTACCGCGTGCTGCAGTCGATGCGCAAGGCGGGGATGAACGCGCAGAACGCCAAGCCGGCGGCCCTGCCCGGCCTGTCGCCGGTCACACATGCCTACGTCGAGAAGCTGCATGCCCTGGCCTGTGTGCTGGAGGATGCCGAAGACGAACCCGGCGTGATGGCCTCGCTGGACCGCACCGTGCCCGTACTGAAGGGCCACACCCTGCCAGCGGGCACCAGCGTGCAGCAGTGGGCGGCGCAGCGTGCGCTGGACCCGAACCGCATTGCCCGCCTGAACCCGGCCCTGGCCGGCAGCAGCCGCCCCTCAGGCACCACCCGCGTGCTGGCTCCGGTGGCCGCCGCCCCTGCCCCGGTTGACGATGTCGCCACGGTTGCGACCGCAGCGACCGCCGTGGCCCCCAGCGCAAGCCTGCAGCCGGCCCCACAGGTCGCCAGGACCGTGGCCAGCGCGGCCGACCGCCCGCGCAATCGCCGCCACACCGTGCGCAACGGTGAATCGGCCTGGACCATCGCCCGCCGCTAC
>NZ_QETL01000075.1:0-2500 GCF_003105135.1 Stenotrophomonas sp. SPM
TAAACCCTGGCGATGACCTACTCTCGCATGGCTTGAGCCACACTACCATCGGCGCAGCTGCGTTTCACTTCCGAGTTCGGGATGGGATCGGGTGGTTCCACAGCGCTAATTTCACCAGGGAGGCTTTTGGAGAGTCGCACTCGTCCCTGGGGGACAAGGCGCCAGCCTCGCATAGTTCTTGTGACGTAGCGTGCACTTGGATGCTCTTACGACGTTGTCGTAAAGCCAAGGCAACTTGAGGTTATATGGTCAAGCCACACGGATCATTAGTATCAGTTAGCTCAATACATTGCTGTACTTACACACCTGACCTATCAACCACATAGTCTATATGGTTCCTTCAGGGGGCTTGTGCCCCGGGAGATCTCATCTTGAGGCGCGCTTCCCGCTTAGATGCTTTCAGCGGTTATCGCTTCCGAACATAGCTACCCGGCAATGCCACTGGCGTGACAACCGGAACACCAGAGGTTCGTCCACTCCGGTCCTCTCGTACTAGGAGCAGCCCCTCTCAAATCTCCAACGCCCATGGCAGATAGGGACCGAACTGTCTCACGACGTTCTGAACCCAGCTCGCGTACCACTTTAAATGGCGAACAGCCATACCCTTGGGACCGACTACAGCCCCAGGATGTGATGAGCCGACATCGAGGTGCCAAACACCGCCGTCGATATGAACTCTTGGGCGGTATCAGCCTGTTATCCCCGGAGTACCTTTTATCCGTTGAGCGATGGCCCTTCCATACAGAACCACCGGATCACTAAGTCCTAGTTTCCTACCTGCTTGATCCGTCGATCTTGCAGTCAAGCACGCTTATGCCTTTGCACACAGTGCGCGATGTCCGACCGCGCTGAGCGTACCTTCGAGCTCCTCCGTTACTCTTTAGGAGGAGACCGCCCCAGTCAAACTACCCACCATACACGGTCCCCGACCCAGATAATGGGCCCAGGTTAGAACGTCAAGCACGACAGGGTGGTATTTCAAGGATGGCTCCGCCACAGCTAGCGCCATGGTTTCATAGCCTCCCACCTATCCTACACAGACGAACTCAACGTTCAGTGTAAAGCTATAGTAAAGGTTCACGGGGTCTTTCCGTCTTGCCACGGGAACGCTGCATCTTCACAGCGATTTCAATTTCACTGAGTCTCGGGTGGAGACAGCGCCGCTGTCGTTACGCCATTCGTGCAGGTCGGAACTTACCCGACAAGGAATTTCGCTACCTTAGGACCGTTATAGTTACGGCCGCCGTTTACTGGGGCTTCGATCAAGAGCTTCGCCTTGCGGCTGACCCCATCAATTAACCTTCCAGCACCGGGCAGGCGTCACACCCTATACGTCCACTTTCGTGTTTGCAGAGTGCTGTGTTTTTGATAAACAGTCGCAGCGGCCTGGTTACTGCGACCCTCTTCAGCTATAGCTCGCACGAGCCACCAAAAAGGGTGCACCTTCTCCCGAAGTTACGGTGCCATGTTGCCTAGTTCCTTCACCCGAGTTCTCTCAAGCGCCTGAGAATTCTCATCCTACCCACCTGTGTCGGTTTACGGTACGGTCTGCGTAAGCTGAAGCTTAGGAGCTTTTCCTGGAAGCGTGGTATCAGTGACTTCGCCATAAAGGCTCGTCTCGGTGCTCGGTCTTAAAGGATCCCGGATTTGCCAAAGATCCAAACCTACCGCCTTTCCCCAGGACAACCAACGCCTGGTACACCTAACCTTCTCCGTCCCTCCATCGCACTTACGCGAGGTGCAGGAATATTAACCTGCTTCCCATCGACTACGACTTTCGTCCTCGCCTTAGGGGCCGACTCACCCTGCGCCGATTAACGTTGCGCAAGGAAACCTTGGGCTTTCGGCGTGCGGGTTTTTCACCCGCATTATCGTTACTCATGTCAGCATTCGCACTTCCGATACCTCCAGCAGACTTCTCAATCCACCTTCAACGGCTTACGGAACGCTCCTCTACCGCGTACATATAAATATGCACACCCCAAGCTTCGGTTCACTGCTTAGCCCCGTTAAATCTTCCCCGCAGACCGACTCGACCAGTGAGCTATTACGCTTTCTTTAAAGGGTGGCTGCTTCTAAGCCAACCTCCTGGCTGTCTGTGCCTTTCCACATGGTTTTCCACTTAGCAGTGAATTTGGGACCTTAGCTGTGGGTCTGGGTTGTTTCCCTTTTCACGACGGACGTTAGCACCCGCCGTGTGTCTCCCATACAGTCCGTCTCGGTATTCGGAGTTTGCAATGGTTTGGTAAGTCGCGATGACCCCCTAGCCATAACAGTGCTCTACCCCCGAGAGGATACATATGAGGCGCTACCTAAATAGCTTTCGAGGAGAACCAGCTATCTCCGGGTTCGATTAGCTTTTCACTCCTAATCACAGCTCATCCCCGTCTTTTGCAACAGACGTGGGTTCGGGCCTCCAGTACCTGTTACGGCACCTTCACCCTGGCCATGACTAGATCACCCGGTTTCGGGTCTACTGCCCGCGACTATGCGCCCTTAT
>NZ_QETL01000075.1:7500-20077 GCF_003105135.1 Stenotrophomonas sp. SPM
CGGCATCCCCGGCGCCGTATCGGGCGCTCGGTAGGGGTCATCGATCCCACGGTCGACGACAACCGCCGGGGCGGCGACGTCGGCCGTCTGGGGCGGCGCGTCGAGTTCGGCCAGCGGGCGCCAGATCGGCATGCCCTCGCACCAGAGCAGGGTGGCGGCCCCTACCCTGCCCTCGGCCTGCAGCTGCCGCAGGCCGGCCAGGTCGACCGGCCCCTCGCGCTGGCTGCTGTTGGCGTAGAACCACTGTGCCTCCTGCATGCATCGCTCCTTGTCTGTAACGGGGCCCGCTCAGGGCTGGGGCTGGCTGGACAGCACCTGCACCAGCACGTGGCGGCCGCCCGGGGCCACGGTCACGACATCCGGACCGGCGTTGGCGGCCTCCAGGCAGACGTACTCGCGCCAGCCATCGCCAACGTCGGCCATCTTCGCCGCCGCCTCAGCACCGGGGTTCCAGGCCACCAGCGCGCGGCTGCCTTCGGTACGCAGTTCGATGCGGCGCTTGAGCACCGGGTCGCGCAGCACGTAGCGGCCGCCGGCCGGGCTGTAGATGCGGTCGCTGCGGCCCGGGTCGCGCGGATCGCTCAGCGACCACGGCCCCTGCTGGCGGCGGGTCTGGGCGTAGTTCTCGTACTTGTCCTGGTAGGTCACCCCGTCCACGCCGTCCACTTCCACGCGGGTCGCATCGCCCACGCGGAAGTAGTTGTGCAGGGCCTGGGTGAAGGTGGCCGGTGCGCTGCCGGTGTTCTCGGTGATCAGCTGCTGGCGCAACTCGCGACCCACGCGCACGGTCATGGTCAGGCGCAGGCCGAGATCCTGCAGCGCCGGCGGCGCCAGGGTCAGCTCGATGCTGCCGTCGTCGAGGCGGCGCGCCTGCTGCAGTTCCCACGGCAGGGTGCGGACGAAGCCGTGCGCCGGCACGTCATTGCCCTGGCCCTGGCGGCCGAAGTATGGCCAGCACACCGGGCTGCCGCCACGGATCGGAGTCGGCAGCTCGGCCCGCTTGGGCGAAAGCCACATCACGTCGGGCTGGCCCTTGGGCACGAAGGACAGCAACTGGCCGCCGAACACGCTGATGGCGGCGGTGGCTTCGGGGGTTTCCACCAGCCAGGCATCGAGTCCCTGAAACTGGCCGCTGCTGACACCCTGGATCTGTTGCACGGTGGATCGACTCCGTAAGGCCGGCGACTGCGCGGCACTGTAGTTGGCGGGAAGACTGAAACGGGTGGGCGTGGCCGGCGTGCGCGGCTCGGCCTGCAGCGCGCGCAGGATGCGCTGGCCGGGGCGGCCATCGGCATCGGCCCAGCCCAGGCGGCGCTGCTCGACCTGGATCGCGCGCCGGCTGGCGTTGCCGATCATGCCATCGGCGCTGCCGATATCGTGGCCACGGGCCAGCAGCAGGGTCTGCAGCTGGCGGCGCTCGTCGCGGCCGAGGCCGGGATCATCGGTGGGCCAGGCGCTGGCCAGGCCGCTGCCACCGCGCAGGCGATCGGCCAGGGTGGCGATGGCCAGCGCGTAGCTTTCGGCGGCGTTGTAGCTGTAGATCGCATCGTAGTTGCGGAACACCAGCAGCGCCGGGCCCTTGCTGCCGGCCGGCAGCAGCAGGGCCGCGCGGGCATCGGCCGGCAGGCCCTGCGGCGCGAGGACGCTGCCATCCAGGCCGGTGATGCCCAGTGCGCGCCAGTCGGCCAGCGCCCGACGCTGGGTGCGCCCGGCCTGCGCCGTCTTGAAACCCTCGGGAATACGCACCTCCATGCCCCACGGCTCGCCGCTGCGCCAGCCGGCGCGCTTGAGATAGTTGGCGGTGGAGGCCAGTGCATCGGGAATGCTGGCCACCAGATCGCGGCGGCCATCGCCATCACCGTCGACGGCGATGCGCGCATAGGTGCTGGGCATGAACTGGGTGTGGCCGAAGGCGCCGGCCCAGGAACCGGTGAGACCCTGCGCCTGCAGGTCGCCCTGCTCGATCAGCTTGATGAGCGCCAGCAGTTCGCCACGGAAGAAGGGCTGGCGACGGCCGGCGCAGGACAGCGTAGCCAGCGACTGCAGCAGCGGACGCTTGCCGAACACGCGGCCATAGTCGCTCTCCACGCCCCATACCGCGACGATGGTGGCCGGATCGACGCCGTACTGCGCCGATACCCGCTGCAACAGATCGCGATGCTGCTGCAGCATGGCGCGGCCATCGTCCACCCGCGGGCGATCGACCAGAGCAGCCAGGTAATCCCAGATCGGCGTGGTGAATTCCGGCTGCGCATCCAGCCGCGGCAACACGCTGGGGTCAGGCTGCAGGCCGGTGGTGATGGCAGCGAAGCGATCCGCGGCGATGCCCTGCTTGCCGGCCGTGGCCTGCAGCTGCGTCATGCAGCGGGCGAAGGCCGGGTCAGCGGCGGGTGTCGGTGGCGCCGTCAACGGCGCGGCCAGCGCGGCGGCCAGGCCGAGCGTGGTCATCAAGGGCATGGCGTCCTCCGTGTTGCCGGTGCTGGGGCCATGTTAGCGCGGGCAGACGGTCTGGCAGGCGCCAGGCATGTCCCGGCACTACCGATGCGCAGCGGAGGCGCGCAGCAGGCGCAGGCCGTAGGCCGGATCGGACGCATTCCAGTGGGCGATGGTTTCCAGCCCGGCCTGCTGCAGCAGGTGGTTGAAGCTGGCGTCGGTGTACTTGTGGCTGTACTCGACCCGGATCGGTTCGCCGGCCTGGAAGTGGAAGGTCTGCCCATCCAGGTGCACGTCCTGCTCGCGCTGGCTGACCAGGTCGGTTTCGATGCGCATGCGCGCGGTGCTGTAGCGCGCCTGGTGGCGGAAGCCATCGAGGTCGAAATCACTGCCGACCTCGCGGTTGAGGCGGGCCAGCAGATTGAGGGTGAAGGCGGCGGTGATGCCGTCGGCATCGTTGTAGGCGGCCTCGATCAGCGCCGGGTCCTTGTGCAGGTCGATGCCGACCAGCGCCAGGCCGTCATCGCCCATGGTCTGGCGCATCGCGCGCAGCAGGGCGATGGCCTCTTCGCCGTCGAAGTTGCCCAGGGTGGAACCGGGGAAGAACAGCAGGCGCCGCGCCGCCGCGCGCTCCGGTTCGGGCACCTGCACCGGGCGGGTGAAGTCGGCGCAGACCGGCAGCATCTCCACCTGCGGCAGCGCCGGGGCCAGGTGGTCGATGCTGGACAGCAGCGCGGCGCGCGAGATCTCGATGGGGGTGTAGGCCACCGGATCGTGCAGGGCGGCCAGCAGCAGGGCGGTCTTGCGGCCGCTGCCACTGCCCAGTTCGACCACGTGGGCATGGGCGCCGACCGCGCTGGCGATTTCCGGCAGGACCCGGTCAAGCAGGGCCAGTTCGGTGCGCGTAGGGTAGTACTCGCGGGTGTGGGTGATCTGCTCGAACAGGCGCGAGCCACGCGCGTCGTAGAAATACTTGGACGGCAGCTGGCGCGCGGCGCACGAGAGGCCGGCCACGGCGTCGGCCATGATCTGCTGGCGGCCGGGGGTAAGGTCGGTCAGCGCCTGCAGCGCGTCCTGCACGGTACTCATGGAAGATCCCTCGCCAGGCGTACGCCGGAAAACTGCCAGCGCGCCGGTGGATTGAAGAAGTTGCGGTAGCTGCTGCGTACGTGGCCGCGCGGGGTGGCGCAGCTGCCGCCGCGCAATACCCACTGGCCACACATGAATTTGCCGTTGTACTCGCCCAGGTTGCCGCCGAAGGGCTGGAAGCCGGGGTAGGCGCCATAGGCGCTGCTGGTCCATTCCCAGACATCGCCGAACAGCTGGCGCAGGCCCGTGCCCTGCCCTGCATGCGGATGCAGCTGGTCGTCATCGGCGAAGTGGCCGCTGGGCGGCTGCGTGGCGGCCGCCGCTTCCCATTCGAATTCGGTCGGCAGCCGTGCCTCATGCCAACGCGCGCAGGCGTCGGCTTCGTAATAGCTGAGGTGGCAGACCGGCGCATGTGGATCGAGCGCGCGCCAGCCGCCAAGGGTGTACTCGCGCTGCAGGTCGTCGTGCCAGTACAGCGGGTGCTGCCAGCCTTCGGCCTCGCACAGGGCCCAGCCTTCGCTGAGCCACCAGCGTGGATCGCGGTAGCCGCCGGCATCGACGAAAGCACGGTACTCGCCGTTGCTGAGCGGGCGCTCGGCGATGGCGTGTGCGGGAACAAGTACGCGGTGCGGCGGCGATTCGTTGTCGTAGGCGAAGGGCGCGTGCTGCGGCCAGCGCGCTGCGCCGACGCTGACGATGCTTTCTTCCCGTGCAACCCAGCCCTGTGCGCTGGCCGCGCTGGTGACCGCTGCGAGGTCTTCGCGATAGGGCGGCTGCAGCGGGTTGCACCACAGGGCGTGCTTGATGTCGGTCAGCAGTAGTTCCTGGTGCTGCTGTTCGTGCTGCAGGCCCAGCTGCAGGTGCTGCAGCGCCTCTTCACCAAGGTCGCCATCGGCCAAGCGCGCCAGCACCTGCTCATCGACGTACCGGCGATAGTCGCTCACCTGCTGCAGCGAGGGCCGCGACAGCAGGCCGCGGCGTGGGCGGGCATGGGCCGGGCCGAGGCTCTTGTAGTAACTGTTGAACAGGAAATCCCAGGCCGGATCCCACGGCTGGTGGCCACGTACGCTGGCCAGCACGAAGCGCTCGAAGAACCAGGTGGTGTGGGCCAGGTGCCATTTGGCCGGGCTGGCATCGTCCATGCTCTGCAGCATCGCGTCTTCGGCGCTGAGCGGTGCGGCCAGTTGCTGGCTGCGTCCACGCACGTGGGCGAAGTGGCTGGCGAGTTCACGCTGCGGGGCAGCGACGGCGAGGGTTGCGCTGTCCATGCGGACCAGCTTCGGCTGCTGGGAGTGAGCGCGATGTCATGGCCAGGTGGATGCTTGAAAGATCAAGGGTTCAGACGGCGTCGAGGTAGTACCAGCGGCCATCGATGCGCAGGAAGCGGCTGTGCTCGGTCATCCGCACCGCACTGCCACCGCCGATGCGGTAGCGGGCGGTGAAGCGGACCTCGGCACTGTCCGTGCCGGTGACGGTGTGATCGTTCACGGTCAGGCCCAGCCACTGGGTGCGCTGGCCCGGTGCCTCATCCAGAGAGAGTTCGGCCGGGCGCGTGTCCGGGTGCCAGGTCTGGCGCAGGTAGTCGGCCAGCTGGCGTACGTAGGCGCTGTAGCGCGAACGCATCAGGCGCTCGGCATCCGGGGCGGCCTCGCCAGCGTGGTAGCGGCCGCAGCAGGCGGCGTAGTCGGCGGGCAGGCCGCAGGGACAGGGATCGGCGGGTATGCGGGTCATGCCGGTATTGTCGCGCGGGACGCCCCCGGCATCCATCGGCGATAGGCGTATGCTGTCGCCCCCCATCCAAGTGTCGATCGCCGTGCTGGAACTGGTTCCCCCTGAGTTGTGGTGGTTGGTGGTGATTGCCTTCATCGCCGGCCTGGTCGATGCGGCAGTGGGCGGCGGCGGGCTGGTGCAGCTGCCGGGCCTGTTCACGGTGCTGCCGCAGCAGACGCCGGCGATGCTGTTCGGCACCAACAAGTTCAGCTCGATGTTCGGCACCGGCGCGGCGGCCTGGCGCTATGCGCGCAACGTGCGCTTCCCGTGGAAGCCAGTGCTGTTCGCCGCCGGCACCGCCTTCATCTTCTCCTTCGCCGGCGCCACCGCAGTCAGCCTGCTGCCCAAGGAGGCGGTGCGGCCGCTGGTGCTGGTGCTGCTGGTGGCGATGCTGGGCTACACACTGTGGAAGAAGGATTTCGGTGCACTGCACCGGCCGCAGGAGATCGGTCGCCGCGAGCTGGCCATCGCCTTGGCCATCGGTGCGGCGATCGGTTTCTACGACGGGTTCTTCGGGCCGGGCACCGGCAGCTTCCTGATCTTCCTGTTCGTGCGCTTCTTCGGTCTGGATTTCCTGCGCGCCTCGGCGGCGTCGAAGGTGGTGAACCTGGCGACGAACGTGGCGGCGATCTCGTTCTTCATCCCCACCGGCAACATCCTGTGGCTGTTCGCGCTGCCGATGGCGGCGGCCAACATCTTCGGCTCGGTGGTGGGCACGCGGCTGGCGCTGAAGGGCGGCACGCCGTTCATCCGCAAGCTGTTCGTGGGGCTGGTGGTGGTGCTGATCGCGCGGATGGCGTTGGATACGTTCCGCGGAGCGTAAGGGCGCGAAATGATCTGGTAGGTGCCAACCTTGGTTGGCACGCTGTTGCCGGTCGCGCAGAGCAGCCGAGCATGGCTCGGCTCTACAGGGAGGGCGGTCAGGCCTCGGCTTCTTCCGGTTCGTTGGCCTGCTGGCGGCTGCGCTCGGGCAGCTTCAGGCGCTTGCCTTCTTCGTCGTACTCGATGAGCAGGACGCCCGAATCATGGCGGCCGCTGATCTCGACGAAGCAGGCGCCACCGATGAACGGTTCCAGCGTCATCACCGACTTCAGCGGGGTGGCGACCACCATCTGGAAACCGAAGTTGTCGAAGATGTTCATCGCCAGCGCGGTGAACTCGTTGTCGGCCTTGTCGAAGGCCTCGTCGAGCACGACGGCGGCATAGCTGGGCAGCTGGCTGTCGGCGCCGCCGAGCTGGTAGCGCAGTGCCGCGGCCAGGCAGGTGGTGGCCAGCTTCTGCCGCTGGCCACCGGACTTGCCGGCGCCGCTGCGGTAGATCTCGACCTGCTGGCGCGTCTCCGCATCCAGCTCCACGCCGATGAACTCGACGTGCATGCGCACGTCCAGCACCAGTTCGCGCCAGCGCTTGTCCTCGCCTTCCTGCGAGCCGAGGCGGTTGACCAGCTGGCGCAGCACGGTGAACTGCGATTCGGCCAGCTCGCGCTGTTCGGTCTGCTGCTGCGACAGCACCTCGCGCAGCTGCAGGTGGAACTCACCCACTTCCGGCAGGCGGCGGTCGCTCAGCTCGATGGTCAGCAGGGTGCCGCGGTTGAACGGCACCTGTTCCAGGCTGGCGTTGACCTCGTCCAGGCGCTGGCCGATCGACTTGCGGGCCTCGGCGCTGTGGCGCTGCAGGGCCAGCAGGTTGTTCTTGCTCTGGTTCTGCAGCAGGTCGAAGAAGCGCTCTTCATGCTGCGGCAGGCCATCGCGTTCCAGGCGCTCCAAGCGGGCGAGGAAATCCTCGGCCGAGGCCACCGACACGGTGAAGTCGCCCGATTCCTCCGGCCACTGCTGGATGAAGCGGCGGAAGCAGCCCAGCAGCAGGTTCTCGACACGGTTGACGTCCTGCTGCGATGACGACAGCTGTTCGTTCAGCGCGTTGCTGACCTGGCGCATGTGCGCCTCAAGCGTTTCCAGGCTGAGCGGACCCTGCTCATGCAGGCGCTCGGCCAGGCCCGCTTCCTGGTCTTCGGCCAGCGCCGGCAGCACCAGGGCGCGGCTCTGCTGGCGGGCACGGTCCAGGCGGTCGCGTTCGCGCACCAGCTGGCCGCGCTCGACGCGGGTGTCTTCATAGGTACGGCGGGCCTGCTCGATATCGGCGCGCACGGCGTCGATCTGCTTGGCCAGGCGGGCCAGGTCGGCGTTGCCTTCGCGCAGGTCGCGCAGGGTGGCTTCGATGTCGGCCAGGCGCTGCTGCGGTGCGGCCACGTCGATCTCGTTCCACTGGATGCCGATCAGCTCGTGGCAGGCCAGGCGGCGTTCGTTGTCGCGGTCACGTTGGCCGCGCAGGCTGGCGATATCGGTATCGCAGCTGGCGATGCGCTTAGCCAGTTCCTGCGCTTCGCGCTCGAACACCACCAGCTTGTCGCGGTTGTTGAAGCCCAGGATCCAGCGGCGACGGTCGTTTACCGCGCTGCGGTCATCCTTCTCGAAGCGGTCGCCCGGATGCTTGACCTGGCCTTCGCGGGTGATGCCGCGGTCGACGTTGCGCAGCTGCTTGGCATCGACGCATTCGTAGTCGAAGCGCTTGCCCAACTCGCGGCGCAGCCAGCCTTCGAAGGCGTGGTCGCGCAGTTCCAGCTTGTGCAGCAGCGAACGCGCGGACGGCTCGCGGGCGAACGCATCGTCGTTGCGACGCACGCGGTAGTAGGTGAAACGCATGCCGAGGTGGGTGCGGTTCACCCAGCCGGCTACCTCGTTGTAGTGCTTGTCGTCCACCAGCAGCGACTGCGCGAAGCCGCCCAGCACGCGCTCGATGGCGCCCTGCCAGTTCTGCTCCTCGGTACGGACCTGGATCAGTTCGCCCACGAAAGGCAGCGAGGCTTCAGAAATGCCGGTTTCCTCGGCCAGGCGTGCGCGCAGCTTCTGCATCGGTGCGGGAATGCTGGACGGCGTGCGCTGCATCGCTTCCAGTTCGCCACGCACTTCGCCGAAGCGACGTTCGTCATCGCGCTTGCCGCCCAGCCGTTCGCTGATCGCATCGTCCAGCGCCGCCGAAGCGCGCTGGCGGTCCTGCAGTTCGTTCTGCGCGCGTTCGACCAGTTCGGAGAAGCCGTGCGCGTCTTCCGGCAGCTCGGCCTGCAGGTGGCGCGCGGCCTCGCGGGCCTGGGCCTGCTTGGCCAGGCGGCGGTCGCGCTCGGCTTCGGCGCGGCCCTGCTCGCGTTCCAGTTCCTCGATGCGCTCACCGCCCTGCTGGCGGCGCTGCAGTTCCAGCTCGGCCAGGCGTTCGGTGTGGTTGTCCAGCGCCGCGCGGCGCTGGGCTTCTTCGCCCAGCAGGCCACGGTCGCGCACGTCCATCTCGCGCAGGCGCGCTTCGATCAGCAGCTGGCGACGGCTTTCGCGGAAGCTGTCGATGCCCAGCTTGAGGGTCTCGTCATCGCCGCGCTGGCGATGCATGTGCTTCAGTTCGGTGTAGTGCGCGCGCGCCGGCAGCAGGGTTTCCACCTGGCGACGCGCAGTGACCACCGCCTGGTGCGCGCCATCGAGTTCGGCGAAATCACTGACCAGGCGCTCGGCGGCATCGAAAGTGCGCGGCGTGTCCAGCATGAAGTCGCGCAGGAAGACGTTGAGGTCGCCCAGGTTCTTCGCCGACTGCGTCTTGTGCAGCAGGCGCAGCGCCATCTCGTTGTCGATGCCCAGCAGGTGGCGGAAGCGCTCGGCGTAGCCGGAGAACGTATCGAAGTGGTGGATGTCGGCCAGCTTCTGCTTCAGCTTGCGCAGGTCCAGGTCGAAGCCGCCGAGGTCCTTGGCGATGTCGAACGGGCGCTCGGCGATCATGTAGTGCTTGCGCACGTCGCCGGCCGAGGTGCCGTTGCCGGAGATCCACAGCAGGCGTACCAGGCACACAACTCGGCCATCGCCGGCGCGGTATTCCAGCACCAAGGCGGTCCAGGTCGCGCCCTTGCGCAGGTACTGGGTGGCGATCTCGCCGGTGCCGCTGTCCTGCTGGTCGGCCCATGCGCCACGCACGTAGGACACCAGGTTGCGGTCGCGGCCACTGCGCTCGGCTTCACGCGCGGCGGCGTTGAAGTCGACGATGGCCGGCGGCGTCAGCAGCGCGGACATCGCATCGAGCAGGGTCGACTTGCCCGAGCCGGAACGGCCAACGAACAGGAAGCCGCGCTCGGCGATCGGCACTTCGGTCAGGCCGTTGAAGGTGCCCCAGTTGTGCACCTGCAGGCGGCGCATGCGGAACTGCTGCAGGCGCGGGTCCGGCAGGCCTTCATTGAACAGGGCGGGAGTGTGCTTGGAAATGGCCATGCGGTGCTCGGGTCTCTCAGGCTTCTGCAGCCGGGGTTTCGCGCAGCTGGCGGTACACCGCCGAAAGCTGGGACACGTCTTCGGCGGAGAACATCAGCTTCAGCGCCGGCGAGACTTCGTGGCGGTCTTCCTGGCCGCCAAGGCGGGTCAGGATGTGGTTGTCCTTCATCTTCTGCACGGCCGAGGCGACGCGGCGGTTGAAGCCGGCGCGGTCGGTGGACAGGTTCTTCTCGTAGATGGCCAGCGCTTCGGCCATCTCGGCGTCGGCGACGACGGCGCGGTTGCCGCGCGCATCGGCCTCGGCGAGCTGCTGGCGCAGGTACAGCAGCAGCACCGAATCGATGAAGGTCAGCGGCGAGGTGCGCAGCAGCACCGGCGCGTCGACGTCTTCGGTGTCGGCCTGGCGGGTGAAGGCCACGCCGCTGTCACGGTCCAGCACCAGTTCCAGGAACAGGTCGGCCAGTGCCGAGCGGATCGCGGCTTCGCTGCGGATCAGCGCCGGCCACAGCTTGGCGTGGCGCAGCTGGTCGATGCTGGGGCCGATCAGCAGCTGGCACAGCGCGCGGCGCGCATCCAGCGGCAGGCGGCCGGTATCGCCCATGTAATAGACGTCGTTGCCACGGCGCGGCGGTGCGGCAACCGGTGCCGGTTCGGCCTCGTAGGCGTCTTCGACCAGGTCGGGCGCCGCTGCTTCGATGGGATCTTCATGCCAGCTCATGGCGTCTCTCCTGGGTGAACCAAACCAGCGGAATACGTGCGCGGCGCACCTGGCCGTCGCCGCCGCGCCATTGCGCAAGCTCCTGCTCGCCGGCGACCACGTTGCCGAAGCGCGTGCCCAGCGACAGGTAGCCGATGACGCTGCCCAGGCCCTGCGGCGCTTCGCGCTGGGCGAGGGCTTCGGCGATGCTCAGGCGCGGCTGCGCGTCCAGCAGTTCGTGCAGGTCGCGGCGCAGGGTACGGAAGTCGATTTCCGACGAGGCCACCAGGTCGCCCACGCTTTCCAGGCTGATGGCGGCCGCATCGTTGTATTCGACGTTGCCATCGACCTGCGCGCTGCGCGGGTCGTGCAGCTTCCACTGCGACCACGAGCGCAGGCGGCTGGTGGTCAGCTGCAGGTCAAGGCCGATGCTGCGCTGGGCGGGGAAATCATCGCGCAGGGCCAGGGCTTCGGACTGCGCCTGCTTCAGCAGCTGGTTGAGGCGGCGCTGTTCCAGGTAGCCACGGCTCTGCACGAAGCCGCGCAGGCTGCGCGCGAAGTTCTGCAGCACGTCGTGCACCTGGCCGCCGCGTTCCAGCATGGTGCTGGTGAAGCCGCGCAGGAAGTTGCGTTCGTTGCGGTCCAGGCGACGGGCGAAGCCGCGCGCGAGCACGGCCTCCAGCGCGGCGTCGAGCTGGGCGCTCTGTTCGGCATCGTTGAGCAGGCGCCAGAACGCCTGGAAGCTGCGGCCGGCATCGCTTTCGCCGATGACGTCGACGCCTTCGAACAACTGCGACAGCACGTCGCCGCGCTCGCCTTCATCGTCGATGATGCGTTCGCGGAAATCGCGGTTGAGCTGCTCGAAGTCATCGCGCACGCGGCGGAAGTCCTCGGTCAGTTCGTCGGCCAGGCCGATGATCTGGCGGGTGCGTTCCAGCGCGCGCTTGCCGTCGAGGGCGACCACGCGGCCAGCGCCGACGCGGGCGATCTCGGCATCGATGCGGTCGCGCTCGTCGTGCAGCGCCGACAGGCGCGCATCCGGATCGGCTTCGGTCTGCGCGGCCAGCGCCGAGAGCTGCTCGATGACCAGGGCCAGGCGGCTTTCGGTGGCGGCCACGCGGGCCTGCTCCAGGCTGTCGGCGAAACGGATCGCCTGCAGCGCCTGGGTCGACAGTTCGTACTGCTCCTGGTCGGCACCTTCGGGCAGGCGGCGTTCCAGCCAGCCCTGGGCCAGCCAGTGGGCGATGTAGGCCTGGGCGGTACGCGGCAGCTCGCGCGACAGTTCGTCGCCGGCCAGCTGGTCCAGCGCGCGTTGCAGGCGCTCGATCAGTACCGAGGACGGCAACGTGCGCTCGCCGTCCATCAGCAGGCCCTGCAGCAGGCCGATGATTTCCGGGGCGTGGTCGGCGGCAAGCAGCTTCCACTGGGGCTGTTCGCGCAGATGGCGGTAGCGGGCAATACGTTCGCGGTGCTTCATGCAGCGAAGGGAGTCATGGACGCAGAAGGCTGCGGGCAGCCAAGCACGGCCGCCGCGGGGGCAGCCGTGGACGTGCCGGCCACGCGGGGCCGGCGCGGTGCGGGCAAGCGGCTCAGCGCCTGCCGCCCACTTCGATGAAGCGCAGGAACTCGGCGCGGGTACGCGCGTCGTCGCGGAAGCTGCCCAGCATCTTGGAGGTGACCATGCTGACGCCGCGCTTATGGATGCCGCGGGTGGTCATGCATTCGTGGGCGCCTTCCACGACCACGCCGACGCCGATCGGCTGCAGCACATCCTGGATGCACTGGGCGATCTGCGCGGTCATCTTTTCCTGCACCTGGAAGCGGCGGGCGTAGGCTTCGACCACGCGGGCCAGCTTGCTGATGCCCACCACCTTGCCGGCCGGCAGGTAGCCGACGTGCACGCGGCCGATGATCGGCGCCATGTGGTGTTCGCAGTGGCTTTCGTACTCGATGTCGCGCAGGACGATCAGTTCGTCGTAGCCGGCCACTTCCTCGAAGGTCCGCTCCATGTAGGCGCGCGGGTCGTCGCGGTAGCCGCTGAACCAATCGCCATAGGCTTCGGCGACACGGCGCGGGGTATCCAGCAGTCCTTCACGGGACGGGTCCTCGCCGGCCCAGCGCAGCAGGGTGCGTACCGCATCCTCGGCCTGGTCCTGGGTCACATCGCCCTGCGGGGCGGCCTTTTCGAATCCACGGCACCCAGTTGCCGTAATGCACGTAGCGCGCAGCCACCACCACCAGCAGCAGGCCCAGGCCGACTTTCACGGTCAGCAGCACGCAGGCGACC
>NZ_QETL01000076.1:0-20014 GCF_003105135.1 Stenotrophomonas sp. SPM
CAGTCGAGCATGGCTCGACTCTACATGCCAAAACCGCCGGGCATGGCCCGGCGCTACCCTCAGATCGTTTCGCCGACGGCGCACGCCGCCGGCGCTCCTCCGGCCTGTCAGATCGTTTCGCCGAAGGCCTTTGCCAGGTTCCGGTACGCCTTCTTCTGCGCCTCGTCGGTTGCCGCCGGGGCCACGATCTCCAGCTCGACGATCTGGTCGCCATCCGGGCTGCCCGGCAGGCCGCGGCCGCGCAGGCGCAGCTTGCGGCCGGCATCGGAATCGGCCGGGATCTTCAGTTCCACTGCACCGCCCAGGGTCGGCACGCTGATGCTGGTGCCCAGCGCCGCCTGCCACGGCGTCACCGCCAGGGTGTAGAGGATATTGCGGCCATCGACCTCGAACTGCGGGTGGGCGGCGTATTCCACTTCCAGCAGCAGGTTGCCACCGTGGGTGCCCTGCCCTGACAGGCGGATCACCTGGCCCGGGTGGATGCCCTTGGGCACGCGCACGTCCAGCTGCTTGCCGTTGACGGTGATGCGCAGGCTGTCGCCGCCGTAGGCCGCTTCCAGCGGCACCGACAGCTTGGCCCGGGTATCGCGGTTGGGCGCCTGGCCGTGGCTGCTGAAGCCCGGGCCGGGGCCCGCGCCCTGGCCGCCACGCTGGCGCGCGAACAGGCTTTCGAAGAAATCGCTGAAGCCGCCGCCGGCACCACCGCCGCCGAACACTTCCTCGAAATTGAAGCCACCGGCACCGCCGTAGTTCGGCGGCACGTTGAATTCCTCGCCCGGGCGGTAGCCCTGCGCGCGCAGCTGGTCATAGGCCGCGCGCTTTTCCGGATCGCGCAGCGCCTCGTAGGCCTCGTTGACCGCCTTGAACTTGTCTTCGGCGCCAGCCTCCTTGCTCACGTCCGGGTGGTACTTGCGCGCCAGCCGCCGGTAGGCGGTCTTGATCTCGGCCTCGCCCGCACTCGGTTCCACCCCCAGGGTGGCGTAGTAATCCTTGAATTCCATCCAGCTACCTCGATCTGCTTCGGCCGCGCCGGTGGTGGCGCCCCGGGTTCATTCTACGCGCCGGCATGCTACGCCGCTGCCCGTGCGGCGCCGGTGACGCCGACTGATCCAGCGCAATGCAGCTGCTGTGGCCCTGCCCCAGGATGGGGTGGGCACACCCGGTTTCCAATGTCTTGACGCCACCGTCCCATCTGCCCCACTAGCCTGTCCGCAGCAAGGAGTTCCCATGACGATCCACGTCGGCGACCGTATTCCGGAAGTGACCCTCAAGCGCATTGGCGAGGGCATCGAAACGCTGGACACCCGTGCCCTGTTCGACGGGCGCCGGGTGGTCCTGTTCGCCGTGCCCGGCGCCTTTACCCCGACCTGCTCCGCCCGTCACCTGCCCGGCTTCGTCGAAAAGTTCGCGGCATTCCGCCAGCGTGGCATCGACGTGTACTGCATGGCGGTCAACGATCCGTTCGTGATGAAAGCCTGGGCCGCCGACCAGCACGTGCCCGAGGGCCTGCTGATGCTGTCCGACGGCAATGCCGAACTGACCCGTGCACTGGGCCTGGAGCTGGATGCCAGCGCCTCGGGCATGGGCATCCGTTCGCGTCGGTTCGCCCTGTACGTCGACGACGGCGTGGTCCGCGCCGCCTGGATCGAGGCGCCCGGCCAGTTCGAGGTGTCCTCGGCCGACCATGTGCTGGAGCACCTCCCCGTTTGATCCCATCCACGTTTACCCCCCACAGATAAAAGGAAATCGGCCAGCCATGTCCAAAAAGCCAGCCAACCAGCCCCACCCCGCAAAGCCCAATGGCATCACCGATCGTGAAACCCTGCGTGAACGCGCGCGCCGGAATATCGAGGATGGTGCCATCACCGAGAGCTACAGCGCGGACCGCGAAGAGGTCATCAAGCTGCTGAACTATGCCCTTGCCACTGAATACGTCTGCGTGCTGCGGTATTACCGCCATTACTACATGGCCAAGGGAATGCTGGCCGATGCGGTCAAGGCCGAGTTCCTCGAACACGCGCATCAGGAACAGGACCACGCCGGCAAGCTGGCCGAGC
The DNA here is from genome assembly GCF_003105135.1 of Stenotrophomonas sp. SPM. NCBI lineage: Bacteria > Pseudomonadati > Pseudomonadota > Gammaproteobacteria > Lysobacterales > Lysobacteraceae > Stenotrophomonas > Stenotrophomonas sp. SPM. The sequence continues at coordinate 2,058 of NZ_QETL01000076.1, forward strand.
GCATCGTGCAGCTGGGTGGCGAACCTGACTTCAACCCGGACACACTGACCGCGCGCTCGCATGCCGAGTACAAGGAGGGCAGCGACCTCCGCGACATGGTGCGTGAAAATCTCGTGGCCGAGCGCATCGCCATTGACAGCTACCGCGAGATGATCAACTTCATCGGCGACCGCGATACCACCACCAAGCGCATCCTGGAGGACATCCTGGCGCAGGAGGAGGAGCATGCGGACGAGTTTGCCGACCTGCTGGAAGGCTGGATCGGGGAATGATCGGGTAAACGCGGTCACGCCGGTAGCGCCGGGCCATGCCCGGCGTCAACGGATGACCGTGAACCGCACCTGCGTCCACGCGCCATCGGTGGCCAGTGCGGTCAGCGTGTGCGCGCCAGGATCGGCGAACTCGCGCTGCATCAGTTGCGCACCGTGGGTGCGGGCAATCCAGCGGCCATCCAGCAACCAGTCCACCGCCTGTTCGCTGCCCAACGCGCGCAGCTGCAGGCGCACGCCGTGCTCGGCATTGGGTGCCCGCGCCAATGCCGCGCCATCGTTCAGACCATCCACGTGCAGGGCCACGCTTGCGTCGCGGCCATCGTCGCGGCAGTCGATAGCCAGAGGCGGCAGCTGCGAGGCATCACGCGTGGCTTTGGGCAGCCACGGCGACAGCAGCGCCGGCCAGCGCGCGATCTCGCGCTCGACTTCCGTGTGCGGCGTGCTGCAGTCGGCAGACAGCCGCTGGCCGGTGCGCGCGTCGGCCATGTAACGCTGGCGGCCCGGCTGCCAACGGCGCGCCTCGCGCTCAGGGAAGGTCGGCGGCACGCCACCATCCAGCAGCCAGGCCGGCATGCGACGCTGGCACAGCGCGGCCGGCAACGATTCGGCCAGTCCGCCGGTGGGCCAGCACACATCGGCGCGGCTGACGCTGGCCGGCATCGGTGCGGCGGCGGCATCGCCGGGATGGCGCGGCAGGCTGTCCACCACTTCGAACATCAGCGGCAATGCAGTGACCGCGCCGTACTGACCCGGCAGCGGCGTGCCATCGGGACGCCCCACCCACACGCCTACCGTGTAGTGGCGCGTGCTGCCGATCGCCCACGCGTCGCGGTAGCCGTAGCTGGTGCCGGTCTTCCAGGCCACGCGCGGGCGGCCGCCGACATCGAAGGTGCCCACGCCATAGCCCGGGCGCGGATTGGATTCGAGCATCTCGCGCACGATCCAGCTGGCCCCGGGCGAGGCCAGGCGCCGCTCGATCATCGGCTCGTGGTCGGTGTAGCGCACGCGCCCGGCGATGCCGTTGCGGTTGAGCGCGGCGAAGGCGCCGACCAGATCCTCCAGCCGCGCACCGGTGCCGCCAAGGATCAGCGACAGGTTCGGCGAACTGCCTGGCGGGAAGCGCAGCTGAATGCCCGCGTGCGAGAGGCGCGCGGCGAAACGCGCCGAGCCCACCCGCTGCAGCAGGTCCACCGCTGGCACGTTCAGCGACAGGCGCAACGCGCTCGATGCACCGACCGGCCCGTTGAAGGCTTCATCGAAGTTGCCCGGCCGATAGCTGCCGAAACTCTGCGGCGCATCCACCAGCAGGCTTTCCGAATGGATCAGGCCATCGTCCAGCGCCATCGCGTACAGGAAGGGCTTGAGCGTGGAGCCGGGTGAGCGCCAAGCCTGCACCATGTCGACGTGGCCCAGGCGCTGGCGGTCGCCGAAGGCCAGCGTGCCGACATAGGCACGGGCCTGCAGGGTCTGGTTGTCGACCACCAGCAGGGCGGCCGAGGTGCGTTCGGGCAACGTGGAGAAATAGCTGGCCACGCGCTCTTCCAGCGTGCGCTGCAGGTCCAGGTCGATGCTGCTCTGGATGCGCGCCTGGCCCGGGTGCGCGGAATGCAACCGCTGCGCCAGCAGTGCCGCATGCATCGGCGGACGCAGCGAGCGCGCGACCACGTTCTCGATACGCGCGTCCTCCACCTCTTCCGGCGTCCACACGCCGAGCTCGGCCATGCGCGCCAGCACCTTGTCGCGCGCATTCTGCGCCGCTTCCGGATGGCGGTCCGGGCGCAGCCGGCTCGGCGCCTGCGGAAGTACCGCGAGCAGCGCGGCTTCGGCATGCGACAGCTGGGTGGCCGGTTTGCCCAGATAGGCCCAGCTGGCCGCTTCCACGCCCTCGATGGTGCCGCCGTAGGGCGCGCGTTCCAGGTACAGCGCGAGGATCTGCGCCTTCGACAGGTGCACTTCCAGCTGCACCGCGCGCAGCATCTGCTTGAGCTTGCCCCACGGGGTGCGCGAATGCGGATCGAGGATGCGCGCCACCTGCATGGTGAGCGTCGAACCGCCCGACACGATGCGGCCGCCGCGCAGCAGCTGGCCGCTGGCACGCAGGATCGCCAGCGGGTTGATGCCGGGGTGTTGCCAGAACCAGCGGTCTTCGTAGGTCAGCAGCGCCTGCAGGTACAGCGGCGAGACGCTGTCGGCCGAGGCCGGGTAACGCCACACGCCTTCGGCATCGGCGAAGGCGCGCAGCGGGCTGCCATCAGCGGCCACCACCAGGGTACTGGTATCGCGCTGCTTCGGCAGCGGCGGCGGGAACGCGAAATCCAGGACCAGCAGCAGGACCAGCAGCGCCGCCGTGCCCCAGCGCAGCCAGGGCCACAGCGGCTGCAGCCGGCGGCGCAGGGCCGCCCGCCGGGTCGTCCCGTCGTTCTTCATTGCAGCGTGCCGGATTGGAGCGTGCCTGATTGCAGCTCGTCGGAGGGACGGGCCGCGCCGTCGCGGCCCGTCCGCGCGGTCACGGCTGGACCACCGTGATCGTGGTCGGGTTGCTGCGGCCCACGCCACGCAGCTGCGGGCGGTACATGTCTTCCACCAGCGGCGGCGGCACCGAGTAGGTGCCCGGGGTCACCGCACGCACCAGGTAGAACACGTTGGCCTTGCCACCACGCGACAGCTTCAGCGCGGCCACGTAGCGGTCGTCGCGGAACTCCTCGTGCTTGGTGTCCGCGGCCGAGCTGCGGTCGCTGATGGTGATGCCATCGACCACCACGTCGGCCCACTGCTTGGCGTCGCCCAGGTTGAAGTTCTCGATCTCCAGGCCGGCCGGCAGCAGGTCGGTCAGCAGCGCATCGGGCATCTGCGTATCGGCACTGATGGTGATGCGCACGATCAGCGCTTCGCCTTCCTTCAGCGGGCGCGGCGTCCACGGCTTGCCATCGGTGCCGAAGTAGGTCCGCTCGACGCCCAGCACGCTGTTGTCCGGTGCCGGCGCGCTGCGCGGGATGCCGGCCACGTCGATGCTGGCGAACATCGGCGGCTGGCCCTGCGGGGTGAAGCGCACCCCGCTGGCGAGTTCGCTGCCGGTGAAGTTGCGGCCGAACAGCTTGCGCTCGCCGATGGCTTCGCTGTTGCCGCCGATCACCAGTTCACCGGCCACCAGTGCCTTCTGGTTGGCGGCCAGGGCCTTGCCGAGGCGGGCGATCGCCACCTGCTCCTGGGTGCTCAGCCACATCCAGCCGGCATTGCGGCGTGCATCCAGGCCACGGCCGAGATCGACCGCGCGTGCATCCCAGGCCGGCTTGGCCAGCTTGTTTTCATGGGTCAGCGCGATCATCAGCGCGTCATCGCGGATGGCGCTGCCGTAATCGCCGAAGTACGACGGACGTTCGCTGCTGGACTTGGCGAAGCCGGCAGCAATCGCCGCCTGGCCACGCTTGGCATCACCCTGCAGCGACAGCGCCACGCCCAGGTGGACCAGCGACAGGCCACCGACCGCCTTGCCGCGCTCGTTGTCGTACAGCGTGCGCAGGGTGCCCAGCGGCGCGCGGTTGACGCGGGCCAGCACGTAGCCGGAATACGCCTGGTTGGCGAACTTCAGCTTCTCGCGGTCATCCTGGCCGTAGAACTGGTTGCCGCCGGACAGCAGGTCCTCGCTGAGGCGGTTGAGCGCCTTCTGCAGCACGTTGTCCGGCACGGCAAAGCCACCGTCCTTGGCATCGAGCAGGAACTCGGTGATGTACGGGGTCAGCCACGGGTTCACGTAGCCGTCGTCACCCCACATCGAGAAGTTGCCATTGGCCACCTGCATCGACGCCAGGCGGCCGAACGCGCCTTCCATGCGCTCGCGGCGGGTCTTGGCATCCAGGCCGTCGGTGCCGAGCATCGACGACGTCGCCTGGTCCAGGATCAGCGCCGCGTAGCCCTTGCTGGTGGTCTGTTCGGCACAGCCGTAGGGATAGTTCAGCGCGCCCTGCAGGGCACTGGCGAACGGGATCGGCGGCAGCGGGCTGACCAGCAGGCGCGCGTTGACCGACTCGGCCATCAGGCCATCGGCCAGGCCGCCATCCAGGCTGACCGCGGCCAGCGGATCCAGCGTGCGCACCTGCGAACGGATCACCTGCGGCCACGCCGCACGCACCGGCAGGTCGTAGCGGCGGTCGGCCTTGAAGCCGTTGCCATCCACGCGCACCCGCACCTTGGCCACGCTGTTGCCCTCGCGCGCCGACAGCGGGAAGCTCAGCGTGGTCTTGGCATCGACGTTCAGCTGCACGCTGCGGCTGCCCTCGCCCAGGCCCAGCGGGCCTTCGGTGTCCACCTGCACGTTGAACTGGCCGGGCTTGCCGGTGAAGTTCTGCACGTCCAGGGTGACGGTGCTGCGGTCACCCGGGGCGAGCACGCGCGGCATGCTGGCCTCGGCCAGGATCGGCGCGCGCACGATGGTTTCCACATCACGCTTGCCGTACTGGTCATCGCTGTAGACCAGCGCCGACACGCGCAGGGTGCCGTTGAAATCGGGCACCTTCAGGCGGATGCGCGCATTGCCCTTGGCATCGAGCTGCACCGGGCCGGAGAACAGGTCCACGGTCTGCACGCGCGCGGTCGGACGCTTGGCCTGCGGCAGCGCCTGCAGGGCCATGTCGCCGCCGAACTTCAGCTTGCCGCTGCTGCCGTCGAAGCTTTCGATCACCCGGCTGTAGATGTCGTAGGCATCGATGCCGAGGCGACGCTGGGCGAAGAAGTGCGCACCGGCATCGGGCACCGGGAAGCGGGTGATGTTGAGGATGCCCACGTCCACCGCCGACACGGTGACGTGCGCGGTCTTGCCGGCCAGCTGCGGTGCGCTGACCGTCACCGGCAGGTCCTGTTCCGGGCGCATCTGCTTGGGCGCCACCAGGCCCACGGCCACGGTGCGGCCCTTGCGGTCCATCGGGACGTGCACCACGCCCACGGCGCGGGCCGGGGTGATCTTGCTGGGCGCGCTGCCGCCACGGAACACCAGCGCGGTGATGTAGACGTCGTGGCGCTCCCAGTCAGCGGTGACCGGGATCTTGTAGGTGGCACCCGGCTTGGCGTCGATCTCCTGCACGTACAGCATGCGGTCGCTCTCGACCATCAGGATGCCCTTGCCGGCGTGCGGCGGGGTCACCGTCACCTGCAGGGTGTCGCCGGCCTTGTAGCCGGTCTTGTCCAGGCCCAGCTTGACCTTGTCAGGGCGTGCATCGAGGCCGCGGTTGTCATCGCCCCAGCTCCAGCCGGCGCGGAACGGATAGCGGCTGGTCAGGCCGGTGGACGGATCGAACACGTCCACCCGGTACTCGCCCCACTCCACCGGGAAATCGAAGGCGACCGCGCTGCTGCCGGCATCGACGGTGCGGGTTTCCTTGTTCTCGAAGCGGCGGGTGAAATCGTAGTCCCAGCGGTTGTCGTTGAAGGTCCAGTGGTAGTCGCGCAGTTCGCGCACCAGGGTCACCTTCAGGCCCTTGGCGGGCTGCGGCTTGCCGGCGGCATCGACGCGCATCAGCTCGAAGCGCGCGTTGCCGTTGGAATCGGCACCGTCCTCGGGGTTGAACAGCGGGCGCACGCCGACCAGCGCATTGGCCGGCCACATGACGCGCTTGAGGGTGCGGGTGACCGTGCGGCCACCGGTTTCGTACAGGCTGCCCGACAGCACCACGGCGATCGGCGCCTTGGCCTTGGCCGCCTCTTCCGGCAGCGCCACGTCTTCGCGCAGCTGGCCATTGTCCGGCAGCGTGGTGTCGACCACGTCCTTGGCTTCACGCGGCAGCTGCAGGGTCGGGTCACCGAAGAAATAACCCGGCAGGCCTTCCACCGGCTGCTGTTCGGCGGCCACGGCCAGGCGCGCGGTGAAGCGGTTGCCATCGGCCGGGGCGCCATACAGATAGGCACCATTGGCCTGCAGGCGCAGCTCCTCGCCCGGCTTCAGCGTCTTCTGCGCGCTGTCCAGGTCCAGCTTCATGCGCTCGGGCAGGAATTCCTCGATACGCAGGGTCATGCCCTGGATCGCTTCCTTGCTGGCCGGGTCGGTGCGGAATTCCACCTGCCAGCGTCCGGTCGGCGCCTCGGCGGGAATGGTCTGCTCGAAGTTGATGTAGCCCTGGTCGCCGGGCTGCAGACGGGTCTCGCGGAAGGTCTTGCCGTCGGGCTGCTTCAGGCGCAGGAACACCGGCTGGGCCTTCACCGGCTTGCCGTCGTTGTCGCGCAGCAGGGCCGACAGGCGCACGGTTTCACCGGGGCGGTACAGGTCGCGACCGGACCAGGCGTAGACGTCGAACCAGGCATTGTCACGGCCGGCCACGGCGAATTCGCTCAGGTCCAGCGCCGGCTGGTTGAACGGCAGGAAGCTGGTGTCCTTGCCGCTGCTGGCCACCAGCACCTGGGTCGCGTCCAGGGTGTAGTTCAGCAGCGCGTTGCCGTTGCTGTCGGTGCTGCCCTTGAGCACCACCTCGCCCTTGGCGTCAAGCACGCGCAGGTTGACGTTCTTCAGCGCCGCACCGTCCTTCAGCGCGGCGGTATGGACGAACAGCTTGTCCTTGTAGGCACGGGTGTGCAGGCCGATGTCGCTGACCGAGAAGAAGGCGGTATCGAACTCGCCTTCGTAGTCACCGGTGCGCTTGAGCAGGGCGAAGTACAGGCCCGGCTCCTGCAGCTCCTTGATGTCCTGGGTCGGCAGGTAGGTCAGCACCCGCTCGTTCTGCTTGCCACCCAGGATGAAGCGGTTGACGTAGACCGGCTCGGCCAGCTTGTTGATCGGGCTGCGCTCGTAGTCGCTGCTCAGCTCCCAGCTGCCACGGCGGCCGCCGCGCTGGTACTGGCTGAAGAAGGTCGGCAGGTCCTTCTCGCGCACGCGCAGGAATTCGACGTCGACCTCCGGCACGTTCACCGACACCACCGGCAGGCCGCGGCTGTCCTTGGCCGGCAGCACGCTGCCCTGCGAGGCGAAACCGGCCACCGGCTTCAGCTCGCCGCTGAACACCTTCTGCTTCAGTTCCTTGCCCAGGCGGCTGCCGTCGGCGGCCAGCAGGTCTTCGGAGACGACCAGGCTGTATTCCTTGCCGGCTTCAACGAAGGGATAGCGCAGGGTCAGGCCGTCGTCGGACAGGGTCCAGCTGCTGTCGTCGGTGCCGACCTTCTGTTCGAAGCGCACCAGCGTGTCGAAGTCCTGGGTGCCGACCAGCGGGCGCGAGAACTCCAGCGCCAGCGACAGCCCCTCACTCTTCTGGTCCGGGTACGCGCGCAGCAGGGTGAAGTCCTTCACCTGCTCGGCCTTGGTGGCGATGGCTTCGCCGCTGGCCTTGGGCAGCTGCCCGCTGTCATTGCGACAACCGGCCAGGCCCAGCAAGAGGCCTCCTGCCAGCACAGCCGCCGCCCAACCCCACCGCTTCCGCCGTGCCGGACCGCTCATGTCGTCACTCCTTGATCGAGGCGGCCATTATAGGCGCGCCGCGTCAACGTGTTGACGCCCCGGCGGTCGGAATCGCGGGCGACCCGGAACCCGGTAGTCGCCAACCATGGTTGGCGCCCTCCATGCCAACCACGGTTGGCATCTACCAAAGCGGCCTCACCCGGGCAGGTACAGGTCCATGTAATCGGTCACTGGCATCGCGGCCAGCGCCACCGGGTCCAGCGAGGCGGCCAGGATGCGCTGCTGCTGGGCGGTCGGGAACCGGTGGGCCAGGTGTCGACGGAACTTGTCCATCAGCAGCGGGATGCCCTCCTCCCGGCGCCGCGCATGCCCCAGCGGGTACTCCACCAGCACCTCGGGCAATTCACTGCCATCGCTGAAGCACACGCTCAGGCCGTTGGCGATGCTGCGTTTGTCCGGGTCCAGGTAGTCGGCGCTCAGCTGCGGATCTTCGTGGCAGGCCATCTTCGCGCGCAGCGCATCGATGCGCGGGTCGGCGGCCATGTCGTCCTCGTAATCTTCGGCGGTCAGCCGCCCGTGCAGCAGGGCGATGGCGACCATGTATTGCACGCAGTGGTCGCGGTCGGCGGGGTTATGCAGCGGCCCCTGCTTGTCGATGATGCGGATGCAGGCTTCCTGGGTGCGGATGTCGATGTGCGCGATGTCCTCGGCCGTACGCCCCAGCGCCCGCAGTTGCTGGTGCAGGGTGATCGCCGCTTCCACGGCAGTCTGCCCGTGGAACTCGGCCGGGTAGCTGATCTTGAACAGGACGTTCTCCATCACATAGCTGCCCAGCGGGCGGCCCAGGAGCAGCGGCTGGCCGTGCATGGATACCGCCTCGAAACCCCAGGCCGGTGCGCTGAGCACGCTGGGGTAGCCCATCTCGCCACTGGCCGCCATCAGCGCCAAGCGCACGCCGCGGCTGGTGGCATCCCCGGCCGCCCAGCTCTTGCGCGAACCGGTGTTGGGCGAATGCCGGTAGGTGCGCAGGGCCTGGCCGTCGACCCAGGCCAGCGACAGCGCATTGAGCATGCGCTCGCGGTCCAGCCCCAGCAGGTGCGCGACCACCGCCGTGGTGGCGACCTTGACCAGCACCACGTGGTCCAGCCCGACCCGGTTGAAGGAATTCTGCAGGGCCAGCACACCTTGGATCTCGTGCGCCTTGATCATCGCTTGCAGCACGACGTGCATGGTCGGCGGCGGCCGGCGCAGGGCCAGCGCATTGCGCCCCAGCCAGTCGCAGACGGCGAGGATGCCACCGAGATTGTCCGAAGGATGGCCCCATTCGGCCGCCAGCCAGGTGTCGTTGAAATCGAGCCAGCGCACCATCGCGCCGATGTTGAAGGCAGCCTGCACCGGGTCCAGCACGTAATGCGTGCCGGGCACGCGCGCGCCATTGACCACGTGGATGCCCGGCACCAGTGGCCCCAGCAGCTTGCTGCAGGCCGGGAAGGACAGCGCCTCCAGGCCACAGCCGAGGGTATCGAGCAGGCAGTGGTGCGCGGTCTGGAACGCGACGGGCGAATCGATGCGGGCGTCGCGTACGTAACCGACGATGTCCACCAGCAGCGCATCCCATGCTGCACGCTCGTTGGAGGGGGTGTGGCTGCTGGACATCGTGGGTCTCCTCGCTGGGGTGCACGGTTGCCCGTGCCCCCTGCCAACCAAGGTTGGCATCTCCCAAAGCATCACTCGACCGGTACGCGCACCTTGCCTTCCATCAGCACGCGGGCGCTGCGGCTCATGATGGCCTTGGTCACCGTCCACTGGCCGTCAACGCGCCCGGCCTGGGCGCCCACGCGCAACGTGCCGGAGGGATGGCCGAAGGTCACCGCCTCGCGTTCGCCGCCACCGGCCGCGCGGTTGACCAGGGTGCCCGGGACGGCCGCGGCAGTACCGATCGCGACGGCCGCGGTGCCCATCATCGCGTGGTGCAGCTTGCCCATCGACAGCGCGCGCGCGTGCAGGTCGATGGCCGAGGCCGGAATGGCCTTGCCGCTGGACGACACGTAGTCCTGCGCCGGCGCCACGAACGCCACCTTCGGCGTGTGCTGGCGGGTGGCGGCGTCCTCCAGCTTCGAGATCAGGCCCATGCGCAGCGCACCATGGGCGCGGATGGTCTCGAACTTCTGCAGTGCCGCCTTGTCTTCGTTGATCGCCGGCTGCAGCTCTGTGCCGGTGTAGCCCAGGTCGGCAGCGTTGAGGAAGATGGTCGGAATGCCTGCGGTGATCATCGTCACCTCGAAGCTGCCCACGTCCGGCACGTCCAGGGTATCGACCAGGTTGCCGGTGGGGAACATCGCACCGGCATCGCCGTCGTCGGACGGATCGATGAATTCCAGCTGGATCTCGGCGGCCGGGAAAGTCACGCCGTCAAGCTCAAAATCACCGGTCTCCTGTACTTCGCCATCGCGCATCGGCACGTGGGCGATGATGGTCTTGCCGATGTTGGCCTGCCAGATGCGCACAGTGCACAGGCCATCGCGCGGCACGCGGGCCGGATCGACCAGACCATTGGCAACGGCGAACGGGCCGACGGCGGTGCTGAGGTTGCCGCAGTTGCCGCTCCAGTCGACGAAGGCGGTGTCGATCGACACCTGGCCGTACAGATAATCCACGTCGTGGTCGGGTACCGAGGCGGTGGAGATGATCACGCACTTGCTGGTGCTGGACGTCGCGCCGCCCATGCCGTCTGTGTGCTTGCCATACGGGTCGGGCGAACCGATCACGCGCATCAGCAGCGCATCACGCGCGGCGCCGGGCGACTGCGCGGCTTCGGGAAGGTCCTGCAGGCGGAAGAACACGCCCTTGCTGGTGCCACCGCGCATGTAAGTGGCGGGAATACGGAGTTGGGGAAGGAAGGTCATGGAATTCTCGATTATGTAAGGAACACACGCATTACGCTGGTTGAACCCGCTGCCGACGGCGATCCGCGGCGGACGTCCCTTGCTGCCATCGGAACAGATACAGGATGACCAGTTTGGTACTGCCACTTACCACTGCCAGCAGCAGCAACGGCCATCCCATCCGGATGCCCATGGCGAAGGCAAATACGATCGTGGACAGGTCCATCAGCAGGATCAGCTGACTCATCCGCAGCGACACTGCACCGGTATGGCCATTGCGAAGGATCAACAGGATCTGATGCGTGTAGCCCTGCGCCAGCAAGGCAGTGATGGCCACGATCATCGCGCTGGCCACCCCCCTGCCCTCGTCCACGTGACGATCACCCCAGGCCAGACCGGCCAGCGCGCAGATCAGCAGCAGCGCGGCTGCCAACACGCTGGTCGTGGCGGAGCGATTCCGTCGGTCGCGCCAGATCTCCACCAGGATGGCCATGACCACCACCGACGCGAACAAGCGCGGCCAGACAATGAAGTGATTGAACGGCGTGACGCTGTAGCCATAGACGAAGAAGGACAGGTACGCCAGGAAGCTGACCGTGAATTGATTCAGCGACAGCACTGCAGTGGCGCTGTCAGTCGCGTCTGCACGTTCCCGACGGTTGCGCACCAAGTGCAACTGCGCGCCCACACCCAACAGGCTCAGCAGGATGAAGGCGGAGTTGACCGTACCTGCGATGTTGTAGAACGCAGTTCCCATGCAGATGGGGCAACGCCCCTCTCCTCCGTGACCACCGCCATGCGGGCCGAAGCCAGCATGGCGGCAACTCGACACGAGGCAGCTATCTGCTGCCTTACGCCACCTTGGCGCCTTCCAGGAAATCCTGGGCGAAGCGCTGCAGCACGCCGCCCGCCTCATAGATCGCCACTTCCTCGTCGCTGTCCAAGCGGCAGGTGACCGGCACGATCACGTCCTGGCCGTCGCGGCGATGGATGACCAGGGTCAGTTCGGCACGCGGGGTGCGTTCTCCGACCACATCGAAGGTCTCGGTGCCGTCGATGCCCAGGGTCAGGCGGGTGGTGCCCGGCTTGAACTCCAGCGGCAGCACGCCCATGCCGATCAGGTTGGTGCGGTGGATGCGCTCGAAGCCTTCGGCCACGATCGCCTCCACGCCGGCCAGGCGCACGCCCTTGGCGGCCCAGTCGCGCGAGCTGCCCTGGCCGTAGTCGGCGCCGGCGATGATGATCAGCGGCTGCTTGCGGTCCATGTAGGTCTCGATCGCTTCCCACATGCGCATGACCTTGCCTTCCGGCTCCACGCGCGCAAGCGAGCCCTGCTTCACGCTGCCGTCGTCGTTGCGCACCATCTCGTTGAACAGCTTCGGGTTGGCGAACGTGGCGCGCTGCGCGGTCAGGTGGTCACCGCGGTGGGTGGCGTAGGAATTGAAGTCCTCTTCCGGCAGGCCCATCTTCGCCAGGTATTCGCCGGCAGCGCTGGAGGCCATGATCGCGTTGGACGGCGACAGGTGGTCGGTGGTGATGTTGTCCGGCAGCACCGCCAGCGCGCGCATGCCGGACAGCCTGCGCTCACCGGCCAGTGCGCCCTCCCAATACGGCGGACGGCGGATGTACGTACTCTGCGGGCGCCAGTCGTACAGCGGGCTGACCGGTGCGCCGTTTTCCACGCGCACGTTGAACATCGGGTTGTAGACCTTGCGGAACTGCTCGGGCTTCACCGAGGCCTTCACCACGGCGTCGATCTCGGCGTCGCTCGGCCAGATGTCCTTCAGGCGCACCTCTTTGCCGTCGGCATCCACGCCCAGCACGTCCTTCTCGATGTCGAAGCGCACGGTGCCGGCGATGGCATAGGCGATCACCAGCGGCGGCGATGCCAGGAAGGCCTGCTTGGCGTACGGATGGATGCGGCCATCGAAGTTCCGGTTGCCCGACAGCACGGCCGTGGCGTACAGGTCACGGTCGATGATTTCCCGCTGGATCTTCGGGTCCAGCGCGCCGCTCATGCCGTTGCAGGTGGTGCAGGCGAAGGCGACGATGCCGAAGCCGAGCTGCTCCAGGTCCGGCAGCAGACCGGATTCTTCCAGATACAGCTGCACGGCTTTCGAACCCGGCGCCAGCGACGACTTCACCCACGGCTTGCGCTGCAGGCCGCGCGCGTTGGCGTTGCGTGCCAGCAGTGCGGCGGCAATCACGTTGCGCGGGTTGGAGGTGTTGGTGCAGCTGGTGATGGCGGCGATGATCACCGCGCCATCGGGCATCAGGCCCTGCGCCTGCTCGGCCCTGCCCGCTTCCAGCTTGGCTTCGTCGGCGATGCCGCGCTCGGCCAGCTCGGCGGTGGCCACGCGCTTGTGCGGGTTGGACGGGCCAGCCATGTTGCGCACCACGCTGGACAGGTCGAAGCGCAGCACGCGCTCATACTGCGCGGTGGCCAGGTCATCGGCCCACAGGCCGGTGGTGCGTGCGTAGTTCTCCACCAGCGCCACCTGCGATTCCTCGCGGCCAGTCAGGCGCAGGTAATCGATGGTCTGCGCATCGATGTAGAACATCGCGGCGGTCGCACCGTATTCGGGGCACATGTTGGAGATGGTGGCGCGGTCACCGATGGTCAGTGCCGCCGCACCCTCGCCGAAGAATTCGAGCCAGGCGCCGACCACGCGTTCCTTGCGCAGGAACTCGGTCAGGGCCAGCACCACGTCGGTGGCGGTGATGCCCGGCTGCGGGCGGCCGCTCAGTTCGACGCCGACGGTGTCGGGCAGGCGCATCCACGAGGCGCGGCCCAGCATCACGTTCTCCGCTTCCAGGCCGCCAACACCAATGGCGATCACGCCCAGCGCATCCACGTGCGGGGTGTGGCTGTCGGTGCCCACGCAGGTATCGGGGAAGGCAACGCCGTCCTGCACGTAGACCACCGGCGACATCTTCTCCAGGTTGATCTGGTGCATGATGCCGTTGCCCGGCGGGATCACGTCCACGTTCTGGAATGCCAGCTTGGTCCAGTCGATGAAGTGGAAACGGTCTTCGTTGCGGCGATCTTCGATCGCGCGGTTCTTCTTGAACGCCTGCGGGTCGAAACCACCGCATTCCACCGCCAGCGAGTGATCGACGATCAGCTGCACCGGCACCACCGGATTGACCTTGGCCGGGTCGCCGCCCTTGTCGGCGATCGCATCGCGCAGGCCGGCCAGATCCACCAGCGCGGTCTGGCCGAGGATGTCATGGCAGACCACGCGCGCGGGGAACCACGGGAAATCCAGGTCGCGGCGGCGCTCGATCAGCTGCGCCAGCGAGTCACTGAGCGTGGCCGGATCGCAGCGGCGCACCAGGTTCTCGGCCAGCACGCGCGAGGTGTACGGCAGCGTGGCGTAGGCGCCGGGCTGGAGCGCGTCGACGGCGGCGCGCGCGTCGAAATAGTCCAGCGTGCTGCCGGGGAGGTTCTTGCGGTAATCGGTATTCATGGGCTGGCGGAGTACTTGAGGCGGGCCGGGTGCCGTCGAAGCGGCAACGAAGGCATCCGGCCGGCGCGCGGCCGGCCGGATGGGTACAGCAGGTGGATCAGGCGCGCTTGTCGATGGCGACGAACTCGCGATCTTCCGGGCCGGTGTAGTTGGCGCTCGGTCGGATGATCTTGCCGTCGATGCGCTGTTCGACGATGTGCGCGCTCCAGCCGGCGGTGCGGGCGATCACGAACAGGGGGGTGAACATCGCGGTCGGCACGCCCATCATGTGGTAGCTGACGGCGCTGAACCAGTCCAGGTTCGGGAACATCTTCTTGATGTCCCACATCACCGTCTCCAGGCGCTCGGCGATGTCGTACATCTTCATGCTCGACTGTTCTTCGGACAGCTCGCGGGCCACGTCCTTGATCACTTTGTTGCGCGGATCGGACACGGTGTAGACCGGGTGGCCGAAGCCGATCACCACTTCCTTGCGCTCGACGCGGGCCTTGATGTCTTCCTCGGCTTCATCGGGGTTGTCGTAGCGCTTCTGCACTTCGAACGCCACTTCGTTGGCGCCGCCGTGCTTGGGGCCGCGCAGTGCGCCGATGCCACCACAGATCGCGCTGTACATGTCGCTGCCGGTGCCGGCGATGACGCGGCAGGCGAAGGTCGAGGCGTTGAACTCGTGCTCGGCGTACAGGATCAGCGAGGTGTGCATCGCCTTCACCCACGAATCCTGCGGCTTGTCGCCGTGCAGCAGGTGCAGGAAGTGGCCACCGATGGAGTCGTCGTCGGTTTCCACGTCGATGGCGCGGCCGTTGTGGCTCCAGTGGTACCAGTACAGCAGCATCGAGCCGAGGCAGGCCATCAGCTTGTCGGCGATGTCACGCGCGCCCGGATGGTTGTGGTCATCCTTTTCCGGCGCCACGCAGCCGAGCACGGACACGCCGGTGCGCATGACGTCCATCGGGTGCGCCGACGGCGGCAGCTCTTCCAGCGCGGCTTTCACCGCGGCCGGAATGCCGCGCAGCGACTTCAGCTTGGCCTTGTAGCCCTTGAGCTCAGCGCGGGTCGGCAGCTTGCCGTGCACCAGCAGGTAGGCGATTTCCTCGAACTCGCTGGTGCTGGCCAGGTCCAGGATGTCGTAGCCGCGGTAATGCAGGTCGTTGCCGCTGCGGCCGACGCTGCACAGCGCGGTGTTGCCGGCGGCGGTGCCGGACAGGGCGACGGACTTCTTCGGCTTGAAGGTCGGGTTTGCGGTCGTATCGTTCATGTTTTCCCTCCGAAAACTGATGGTGCAGGGTACTGCTTATTTCTTGGCGGCGAACAGGGCGTCGAGCTGCTGTTCGAAGGCGTGGTAGCCGATGCGGTCATACAGTTCTTCACGCGTCTGCATGGCATCGACCACGCTGCGCTGGTGGCCGTCGCGGCGCACCGACTGGTAGACGTTCTCGGCCGCCTTGTTGGCGGCGCGGAAGGCCGACAGCGGGAACAGCTGGATGGCCACGCCGGCCGAAGCCAGTTCGTCGCGGCTGAACAGCGGGGTGGCACCGAATTCAGTGATGTTGGCCAGCACCGGCACCTTCACCGCATCGACGAAGCGGCGGTAGGTGTCCAGGTCATAGGCGGCCTCGGCGAAGATGCCATCTGCCCCGGCCTCGACGCAGGCGATGGCGCGCTCGATGGCCTTGTCCACGCCGTCCACCTGGATGGCGTCGGTGCGGGCGATCAGGAAGAAGTCCGGATCGGTCTTGGCGTCGGCGGCGGCCTTTACGCGGTCGACCATTTCACCCTGCGAGACAATTTCCTTGCCCGGGCGGTGACCGCAGCGCTTGGCACCGACCTGGTCCTCGATGTGGCAGGCAGCCGCGCCGGCCTTGATCAGCGACTTCACGGTGCGGGCGATGTTGAACGCGCTCGGGCCGAAGCCGGTGTCGATGTCGACCATCAGCGGCAGGTCGCAGACATCGGTGATGCGGCGCACGTCGATCAGCACGTCTTCCAGGGTGTTGATGCCCAGGTCCGGCAGGCCCAGCGAACCCGCAGCGACACCGCCGCCGGACAGGTAGATGGCGCGGAAGCCGGCGCGCTTGGCCAGCAGGGCGTGGTTGGCGTTGATCGCGCCGATCACCTGCAGCGGCGATTCGGCAGCCAGCGCCTCACGGAAGCGGGCACCGGCGGAAGAAGGAGCGGAAGCGGTCATGCGGCAATCCAGGTTGGGAACGGGATAGGGAGCGCAAACACCATGCCAAGCTGCAAGCGATTGATTTCAAAGGCATGGCCATGCCGCAAACATGAAACAAATGAAACATTGAAACGGATGTATCATGAAACATCGTTACCCATTGCCGCCGCCATGTACGTGCCCCGCTCTCCCCTGCGCCACGCTGATGCCGACCCCGGCCGCCCGGTCATCTGGACGGTCAGCGTCTCGCGCCTGACCGGCCTGCTCGGTGATGTCATCCCCGAGTTCGACCGTCGCGCGCGCATCGAGCAGATCAACCTCGGTTTCGAGGAAGCGGTGGATGTAATCGGCCAGCGCCTGCGCCGCGAGCACTGCGACGTGGTCATCGCCGGCGGCTCCAACGCGGCCTGGCTGCGCGGCCGGTTGGAACTGCCGCTGGTGCCGATCCAAGCCAACGGCTTCGACCTGATGGAGGCACTGGCCCGCGCCCGTCGCATCGCCCCGCGCATCGGCCTGGTCACCCACGCCAGCGACGTGCCGGTGTTCAGCAACTTCCAGCACAGCTTCGGCCTGGATATCGAGCACCGCCGCTTCGTCACCCGCGAAGATGCGCGCGATTGCATCGCCGACCTGCGCGCCAACGGCATCGAGGTGATCGTCGGCACCGGCATGGCCATCGACCACGCCGAACAGATGGGCCTGCCCGGCGTGTTGCTGTACTCGGCCGATTCGGTACGGCACGCGTTTGAACATGCGCTGGAGCTGACCCAGGCGCTGGCCCGCTCCGGCGGCAGCCGCCCGGTCGCGCGCCGCCGCTCTGCCCCGCGCAGCGATGCGCACGCCCTGCTCGGCGACAGCGAGGCGATGGCCCAGGTGCGCGCGCAGATCGCGCTGTATGCACCGCATGACAGCACCGTGCTGGTCACCGGCGAAACCGGCACCGGTAAGGAACTGGTTGCGCGCCAGCTGCACGCGGCCAGCGGCCGCCGAGGCCGCTTCGTCGCGCTGAACTGCGGTGCGATCAGCGAGTCGCTGCTGGAAGCGGAGCTGTTCGGCTACAGCGATGGCGCCTTCACCGGCGCGCGGCGCGGTGGTCGCGTCGGCCTGGTCGAGGCCGCCGACGGCGGCACCCTGTTCCTCGATGAGATCGGCGAGCTGCCGTTGCCACTGCAGACCCGCCTGCTGCGGGTGCTGGAGGAGCGCGAGGTCCTGCGCGTGGGTGCCACCGAACCGACGCCGGTGGACCTGCGCGTGGTTGCCGCGACACTGCAATCGCTGGAACAGCGCGCCGCGGCTGGCAGCTTCCGCCGCGATCTGTATTACCGCCTGGCCGCGCTGCGCATCGCCCTGCCCTCGCTGCGTGCGCGGCGCGCGGATATCCCCTTGCTGGCACAGCACTTCTTCCGTCAGCTGCGCGGCGTCGATGCACCGCTGGACGAGGCGGCAATGAGCGTACTGACCGCCGCCGGGTGGCCCGGCAACGTGCGCGAACTGCGCAACCTGGTGGATCGCCTGCGCATCCACTGGCAGCCGGGCGAAGGGCTCATCGATGCCACGCGCCTGCTGCAGCTGGCGCCGGAGCTGGTGAATGAAGGTGCCGCCGCGTTGCCGGTGGAAATCAACGGCAAGCGCCCGCCGCGTGCGCAGCTGGAGGCACTGCTGCAGGAACACCGCAATGACCGCGAGGGCATGGCGCAGGCGCTGGGCGTATCACGCACCACGCTGTGGCGCTGGCTGCGCGCGGAGGGGTTGTAGAGCCGAGCCCATGCTCGGCTGATGTTCCC
Source organism: Stenotrophomonas sp. SPM (assembly GCF_003105135.1). NCBI lineage: Bacteria > Pseudomonadati > Pseudomonadota > Gammaproteobacteria > Lysobacterales > Lysobacteraceae > Stenotrophomonas > Stenotrophomonas sp. SPM. The sequence goes on from NZ_QETL01000076.1 coordinate 20,011, forward strand.
GCGG
>NZ_QETL01000077.1:0-19636 GCF_003105135.1 Stenotrophomonas sp. SPM
GGCCTGCAGCTGCTGGCGGGCGGCACCGAACCGGGCCAGCGCCGTGTTGGCATCCTGCAGCGCGGCCAGCACCGTGCCCTCGTAAGCCGCCAGCCGCGCCTCGTTGCCGGCCCGGGCCTGGGCCACGCGCGCCTTGTTCACCCCGAAGTCGAACAGCGACCAGCGCAGGAACGGGGCGACGATGGTCGCCGCTGAATCCGGCCCGAGGTCGGAGATCGAGGTGGCACCGGCACCGATGCTGCCCAGCAGGGTCACCTGCGGGAAGTAGGCCGAAATCGCCTGGCCGATCTGCGCCGAGGAGGCCGCCAGCTCGCGCTCGGCCTTGCGCACATCCGGCCGGCGCTGGATCAGTGCGCCCGCGTCATCCACCGACACGCTGGCCGGCAGCACCGGCAACGGCTGGTCGGCGGCCAGCCGCGCGTCCAGCGCACCGGGCTCGCGGCCGACCATCAGCGCCAGCACATCGCGTGCCTCGTCGGCCTGTGCCTGCAGTGGCGGCAGCGCGGCCTGCTGCTGCTCGCGCTGGGCCTGCGCACGTTCGACCTGCAGATCCGAATCGGCACCGCGCTGGCGGCGTTGTCGGGTCAGCTGCAGGCTGTCATCGGCGGCGCGCAGATTGACTTCGGCCAGGGCGATACGCTCGCGGCTGCTGCGGTAGCCCAGGTAGACCTGGGCCAGCTCGGCCGCCAGCTGCACCTGCGCATCGGCCAGCGCTGCGGCATTGGCCTCGGCTTCGGCGGCCGCCTGCTCCGCCGCACGGCGGCGGCGGCCGAACAGGTCCAGTTCCCAGCTGGCATCAAAGCCGGCCACGTACAGCTCGGTGTCCAGGTCGATATCGGCAAACTGCTGGCGCAGCTGCGCCGCTTCCTGCGGGCGACCGTTGGCCTCGGCCACGCCGGCGATGTTCTCGCCGAGGCCGCGCACGCTGTTCTCAAGCGCATCGGGCGCCTTGACGTTGGCATAGCCGGCGACGGCGCCCACGCTGGGCAGCTGCTCGGCGCGGCGCTGGCGCTGCAGCGCGCGCGAGGCCAGCAACTTGGCCTGGGCGGCACGCAGGTTGGGGCTGTTGCGCAGCGCCTCGTCCACCAGCTGGTCCAGCAGCGGATCATTCAGCGCGCGCCACCACTGGCTGGGCGGCGTGGCCGGCTGCACGTCGGCCTGCGCGGCGCGTGGCAGTCGAGACTGCGCGGTGGCGTTGCCAGCCACCTCCGGCTTCACGTAATCCGGCCCCAGCATGCAGCCGGCCAGCAGCAGCGGCAGCGTGGCCGGCCACAGGCGGCGCAGGCGGAGGGACCGGTCCAAGGAAAGGGTCGAGCTTGTCGAAGTCATCAGTGCATCGCCAATGGAACGCCCTTGGGCAGGGGCTTGAGCAGGAACACCAGTGGCAGGGTTGCCACCACGATCAGGCCGAAGATCCAGAACAGGTCGTTGTAGGCCATCACCATCGCCTGCATCTGTACCGTCTGCGCCAGCACCGCCATCGCCTGCGTCGCATCGCCCAGTTGCTGGCCATAGGCATGCAGCGCGTCCTGGGCGAGGGTCGAATTGGCGGTGACACTGCTGCCGATCGCATCGATGTGCAGGGTGGCACGGCGTTCCTGGAACGTGGAAATGATGGCCAGGCCGATCGAGCCGCCGAGGTTGCGCGCGGCGTTGAACAGGCCCGAGGCATCGCTGGTGTACTCGCGCGGAACCGAAGTGATGGCCGCCTGGTTCAGCGCCATCATCGCCAGCGCCAGGCCGCAGCCCTGCAGCAGCTGGCCGATGACGAAGTGCGGGCCGATGCTGTCCGGGGTCAGCCCGAGGTTGACGAAGCACGCGGCGGCGAAGCACAGCATGCCGCCGAACACCATGATGCGCACGTCCACCGTTTCCAGCATCTTCGGCATCAACGGCATCAGCAGGATGGTCGGCAGGCCGGCCAGCAGCAGCACGTAGCCGGCCTGCTCGGTGTTGTAGCCGGCGATGATCGCCAGGAACTGCGGGATCATGTACATGACCCCGAACAGGATCATGCCCACCGCCATCACCATCACGAACACCGCACCGAAACTGCGCTGGAACAGGATGTTGAGGCGGATGACCGGCGCTTTGCTGGTGAACTGCGAAAGCGCCAGCAGGGCAAACCCCAGCAGCGACACGAGGCTGAGCACCACGATCATCGTCGATTCGAACCAGCGCTCGCGCTGGCCGTCTTCCAGCACCACGGTCAGCGCGGACAGGCCGGCGGTCATGCCGATGATGCCCAGCCAGTCCGCACGCAGCAGCCCGGCCCAGTTCGATTTTTCATGCGGCAGGCCGAGCAGCAGCAAGGCAACCAGGCCGGCACAGATCGGCACGTTGATGAAGAAGGCGTAGTGCCAGCTGACGTTCTCGGTCAGCCAGCCACCCAGCAGGGGGCCGATCACCGGCCCGAGGATGACGGTCATGCCGAACAGCGCGGTGCCCAGCGGCTGCTGCTTCGGTGGCAGCCGCGTGCCGACGATGGTCAGCGCGGTGGGAATCAGCGCACCGCCGGCGAAGCCCTGCCCTACCCGGCCGGCGATCATCATCGGCAGCGAATCGGCCAGGCCGCACATCACCGAGAACGCGGTGAACAGCGTGGCGCAGATCAAAAGGAAGGTACGCAGGCCCAGCGTGCGCACGAACCAGCCGGTCAGCGGAATCATCACGATTTCCGAGACCAGGAAGGCGGTGGAGATCCAGGTGCCCTCGGTGCCGCTGGCGCCGACCTCGCCCTGGATGGTGGGCAGCGCCGCGTTGACGATGGAGATGTCCAGCGTGGCCATGAACGAGCCGATGGTGCCGGCCGCCACGGCCAGCCACGCGCCGGCATCGGCCTTGCCCTCGGCACCGGGCGCTGCAGGGGCGGCGGTGGCGTTCATCGCGCCGGCGCGGCCGTGGCCTCGGCCTCGTCGCGGGTGCGCTCGCGCGCGTCCTTGGCATTGCGCGTATCGACGGTCACTTCCACCGACATGCCTGGCACCAGCACCTTGCGCGCCTCGGCACCGGCGTCCACGCGGATGCGTACCGGCACGCGCTGCACGACCTTGGTGAAGTTGCCGGTGGCGTTCTGCGGCGGCAGCAGCGCGAACTGCGAGCCGGTGCCGGGCGAGATGCTTTCCACCGTGCCACGCAGGGGGGTGCCCGGCAGCGCGTCGACCTTGATCTCGGCCGGCTGCCCGGCGCGCATCAGGCCGACCTGGGTTTCCTTGAAGTTGGCGCTCAGGTACAGCGACTCGACCGGCACGATGGTCATGGTGCGGGTGCCGGCGGCGACGAACTGGCCGACCTGCACGGTCTTGTTGCCGACGCGGCCATCGATGCGCGCGCGCAGCTCGGTGTCCTCGAAGGCGACGCGGGCCTGCGCGGCATCGGCCTGGGCCTGCTTCAGGCCGGCGTTGGCCTGCTCCAGCTGCGCCTGGCTGGCGTCGATCTGGCTCTGCGCGCCCTGGATCTGCGCCTTCGCCGCGTCGTACTGGGCCTGCGCGCGTTCGACGTCATGCCGCAGGCTTTCCACGTGTTCGTGGGTGTCGGCGCCGCTGGCGGCCAGCGGGGTGAAGCGGGCCAGCTCGGCCTTGCCGAAGCGCAGCGAAGCGGTGGCCGCGGTGAGCTGGGTGCGCGCCTGCAGCAGGCTGGACTGCTGGCCCTGCACGCCGGCGACGGCAGCAGCGATGTCGGCTTCGCGCACGGCAATGACCGCCTCGGCCTGGTCCAGGGTGGCGCGGTAGGTGCGCGGGTCGATGCGCAGCAGTGGTTCGCCGGCCTTGACCCATTGGTTGTCCTGCACCAGCACTTCGGTGACGTAGCCGTTGATGCGCGGGGCGACGGCGACGGCGTCGGCCTGCAGGTAGGCGTTGTTGGTGTCCTGCAGGTAGCGGCCGACCAGCAGGTGGTAGATGAGCCAGGCGACCAGGGCGATGACCACGACGGCGCCGATGATGGCCAGGGTCCAGCGGACCTTGGGGTTCTTCAGCGGCGAAGGCTTGTCCTCGTGGGTGGAGGGGGCTTCGTCGGTGGGGGCGTCGGTGCGCTGGGATTGGTCGGTCATTGTCTCGTCGTGGCCGTGGTCGGTGCCATACGGGACGGTAGGGGAAGGGGTGAGGAGGTGAGGTGAAAGCGTTTGTCGCGTGCCGGTGACGAGTTCCCGGCTCTGCACCCTGCCCTCACGCATCCCGGCGGCGGACAGGAGGTCAACGGCAGAGCAGGAACAGAAGCAAAAAAAACGGAGGCCGTTGGCCTCCGCTTTTCTGCTTGGTGGAGGCCGACCGTTGGTCGGCCCTCACTTACTTGCCGGTCTTCACTTCGGTCCACAGGCGGGTGTAGAGCTTGTCGGTTTCCGGGGTGTTGATCGAGTAGGTGAACATCTTCTCGGCGACGTCGGCGGGCGGGTAGATGGTCGGGTCGGTGCGGATCGCTTCGTCCACCAGCGGGGTCGCGGTCGGCACCGGGTTGGCGTAGTGGATGAAGTTGGTGTTGGCCGCGGCGACCTTCGGTTCCAGCAGGTAGTTGATGAACTTGTAGGCCGCTTCCGGGTGCTTGGCGTCCTTCGGGATCGCCAGCATGTCGAACCACTGCGGTGCGCCTTCCTTCGGGATCGAATAGGCCACGTGGACGCCGTTGCTGGCTTCCTCGGCGCGGTCGCGGGCCTGGATGATGTCACCCGACCAGCCGACCACCAGGCAGGTGCCGCCGTTGGCCAGCGAACCCACGTACTGCGAGGAGTGGAAGTTCTGCACGTACGGGCGGATCGACTTCAGCAGGTCGGCGGCCTTCTTCAGCTCGGCCGGGTCGCCGCTGTGCGGGTCCAGGCCCAGGTAATGCAGGGCGATCGGAATCATGTCGGCCGGCGTGTCCAGGATGGTCACGCCGCAGTCCTTCATCTTCGCGATGTTTTCCGGCTTGAACACCAGGTCCCAGCTGTTGGCGATGTCGGCGCTGCCGCCGAACCGTTCCTTCAGCATGTCCACGTTGTAGCCGATGCCCGTGGTGCCGATCATGTACGGCACGCCGTACTTGTTGTCCGGGTCCTGGGTGGCGATGCGCTTCATCACCGACGGGTCCAGGTTGGCCAGGTTCGGGATCTTGCTCTTGTCCAGCGGCAGGAACACGCCGGCCTGGATCTGGCGGCCGAAGAAGTTCAGCGTCGGCACCACCACGTCGTAGCCGCTGTTGCCGGCCAGCAGCTTGGTCTCGACCATCTCGTCGCTGTCGAACACATCGTAGGTCACCTTGATCCCGCTCTCCTTCTCAAAGGTCGGGATGGTGTCCTCGGCGATGTAATCGCTGTAGTTGTAGACGTTCAGGACCTGGCTGTCCTGCGCGCCGCCGTTGCCACTGCCACAGGCGGCAAGCATGGCGGAAGCCAGGCCGAGCGTGAGGATACGCAGCTTCATCGGGTGCTCCAGAATGCGGAATGGGGGGAGGCCGGCGGGGCCGGCGACGGGTGCCAGCCTACCCCCCGGCGGCTCATTCATCAATTGCGGGCCTTCACACGTTCAACAGCAGGAACTCGCGCTCCCACGAGCTGATGACGCGGAAGAAGGTCTCGTATTCCTTGCGCTTGACCGAGATGTAGGCCCGGCAGAAGCGTTCGCCCAGCAGGGCCTGCAGTTCGGCGCACTGTTCCAGCCCGTCCAGTGCCTCGCCCAGCGAGCGTGGCAGGTTGTAGCCCAGCTCCTTGGCGCTGCCGGTCACCGGCGCGTCCGGGGCCAGCCGCTCGCGGATGCCGAGCAGGCCGCAGGCCAGGGTCGCGGCCATCGCCAGGTAGGGGTTGGCATCGGACCCGGCGAAACGGCTTTCCACCCGCATGTTCTCCGGCGTGTCCAGCGGCACGCGCAGGCCGCAGGTGCGGTTGTCATAGCCCCAGTGCACGTTGCTCGGTGAGACCTCGCCGAACACCAGGCGGCGGTAGGAATTGACGTTCGGCGCGAAGAAGGCCATCGCCTGCGGCACGTACTTCTGCAGGCCGCCCAGATAATGGCCGAACACCGGGCTGAACTCGCCCTCGCCGTGGGTCTCGCCGGTGAAGACGTTGCTGCCGTCGCTCACCCGCACCAGGCTCTGGTGGATGTGCATGGCGCTGCCCGGCTCGTTCTCCATCGGCTTGGCCAGGAAGGTGGCGTACACGCCGTGACGCATCGCCGCCTCGCGCATGGTGCGCTTGAACAGGAACACCTGGTCGGCGAGGTCCATCGCATCGGCGTGAGTGAAGTTGACTTCCAGCTGCGCCGCGCCGGATTCGTGGATCAGCGTGTCTACGTCCAGCTTCATCGCATCGGCGTAGTCGTACATCAGATCGAGGATGGGATCGAATTCGTTGACCGCATCGATCGAGTACGACTGCCGCGCCGTTTCCGGGCGCCCGGAGCGGCCGGCCGGCGGCAGCAGCGGGAAATCCGGGTCGGTGTTCTTCTGCACCAGGAAGAATTCCAGCTCAGGTGCGACCACCGGGCGCAGGCCCAGTTCGGCATAGGCGGCCAGCACGCGGCGGAGCACGTTGCGCGGGGCCAGCTCGTGCGGCTCGCCGGTCTTGGTGTAGCAGTCATGGATGACCTGCGCGGTGGCGTCGGCTGCCCACGGCACCATGCGCACGGTGTCCGGGTCGGGCCGCAGCATCATGTCCGAGTCCGACGGCGAGGTCAGGTCGTAGTAATCGTCGGGGAATTCACCGGTGACCGTGGTGGCGAAGATACCTTCGGGCAGGCGCGTGCCGTAGTCGTGCGAGAACTTGTCGGCCGGGATGATCTTGCCGCGTGCGTTGCCGGTGATGTCCGGCACCAGACACTCGACCTCGGTGATGCGCCGCTCCTTCAGCCAGCGCAGCAGGCTGCTTTCCTGCGGTGCGGGGGGCGTGGCCGTCTTGCGCGGGCGAGGTCGGGAACTCATGGGGAATCCAGTTGGTTCTGTTGGTACTGCCGGCAAGCTTGGCCGAAAGCACGGAAAATAGCGTGATAGAACGGCGCCTGCATGACACGCCACTCCGGGTGCCACTGTACGCCGAGCACGAAACGATGGTGGCTGCTGCGTGCGGCTTCGACCAGGCCATCGCCGGCCCATGCCTCTGCCTGCAGGGCATCGGCCAGCCGGTCGATGCCCTGCCCGTGCACGGAATTGACCTGTGCCTGGTCGCTGCCGTGCCACTTCGCGAGCCAGCCATGGCCAGCCAGCGTGACCACATGCGCCGGCCCGTACTGCACCTCGACCGCTGCCTGCGGATCCCCGCGATGGTCGGCCAGCCCCGGCACCGCATGCACCTGTGGATGCAGGCTGCCGCCCAGGGCCACGTTCACCTCCTGGAAACCACGGCAGATCGCCAGCACCGGCAGGTCCAGCGCCAGCGCGGCCTGCAGCAGGGCGAAGGCGTTGGCGTCACGCGCCGGGTCATGCAGGTTGCCCGGCCAGCTGCGGCCCCCTTCATAGTGCTGGGGCTCGATGTTGCTGACCGCACCGGTCAACAGCAGGCCATCCAGGCCCTGCAACCAGTCGTCGGCCGGCAGTGCCGGCTGCAGGCTGGGCAGCACCAGCGGGGTGACCTCGGCCGCGTCGACCAGCGCGCGCACGTACTTCTCGCCGGCCACCGCGAAACGGTGATGGCCGAGCACAGTACTGTCGGTGGGCAGGCCCACCCAGGGCAGGCGGCGCATGGGAAAACTCCTTGGCGTGGGCATCCTTGGCCTGGACATCAAAGTAAACGCCGGTGCGCGCGGGCGGCAAGTCGTCGCCGTCACACACCCGGCTACGTGCATCGGCCAGACTATGCCGGTGAACAGTGATCGCCCGCCCCCGCCCTGCCCCTTCATCCCGTGCCCGCGAGGCCTGCGGTGAGCGCGGATTTCCCGCCCAGCTGGTACGCCGACAGCCTGCCCGAACCGGCTGCGCTGCCGCCGCTGCGCGGTGATGTGCAGGCCGACGTGGCGGTGCTCGGTGCCGGTTACACCGGCCTGACCGCCGCGCTGGAACTGGCCCTGCGTGGCTACCGCGTGGTGCTGCTGGAAGCGCAGCGCATCGGCTGGGGGGCGTCCGGACGCAACGGCGGCCAGGCGCTGGTGGGCTACGGCTGCGAGGTGGATGAGCTGGAACGCCAGCTCGGCCGCGACGACGCCCGCCATCTGTTCGACTGGTCGCGCGAGGCGGTGCAGTCGATGCGCCAGCGCATCGCGCGCCACGGCATCGACTGCCACTGGGTGGAAGGCCATGCCAGCGTCGCGATCCGTGCACGCCACGAACGTGACCTGCGCGCCGGCTGCGAGCACCTGCAGCGCCATTACGACCATCCGATGCAGTGGTGGGAGCGCGATGTCCTGCACGCGCAGCTGGACAGCCCGCGCTACCGCGCCGCGATGTTCGATCCGCTCAGTGCGCACCTGCATCCGCTGGCCTATGCGCGCGGCCTGGCCGATGCCGCCCGTGCAGCCGGCGTGGTCATCCACGAGCATTCGCCGGTCACCCGCGTGCAGCGTGGCGCGCAGGCCACGTTGCAGACCGTGCAGGGCAGCGTGCGTGCCACGCATCTGGTGGTGGCCGGCAACGCCTGGCTGCAGGGGCTGCTGCCGGAGTTGGAGCGCCGCATCATGCCGGTCGGCACCTACATCGGCGCGAGCGCGCCACTGGGCGCCGAGCGTGCGCGGCAGCTGATCCGCAACAACATGGCGGTGGCCGACACCGCCTGGGCGCTGGACTACTTCCGTCTCAGCCATGACCACCGCCTGCTGTTCGGCGGCCGTGCCAGCTACTCGGCGCTGCCGCCGCCGGGGCTGCGTGGGCTGATGCAGCGGCGCATGCACCAGGTCTTCCCGCAGCTGGCCGACGTGGCCGTGGAACAGGTCTGGGGCGGCTACGTGGACATCACCCGCAACCGTGCCCCGCACTGGGGCCGGCTGGACGGCAACCTGTATTTCGCCCAGGGTTTTTCCGGGCACGGCGTGGCCGCCGCCGGGCTGGCCGGGGATGTGATCGCCGCGGCCATCGATGGCCAGAGCGCGCGCCTGGATGTGTTCCAGCGACTGCAGCATGCGCCATTCCCAGGCGGGCGGCTGCTGCGCACGCCGCTGCTGGTGGCGGCGATGTCCTGGTACAAGCTGCGCGACGCACTGTGGTAGCACGGCCAAGGTTGGATTATCCCGGCACACGCACCAATCAGAATGACCTCGTTATCGAAGGGCGGCCGCGTTCCCGCTGAAGGGTGATTTGGGTAAATCACACCATTGGTGTGATGACTTTCTCACTTGTGGATTTCAGGCGCGCGGCGATTGCATATTCGGATGCCTGCCGATACCGTCGGTCCAACCGGGGCCCGCGGCGAATGGAAGCTGACAGGGTACATAGACAGGAAGGGGAAGTACGATTGAACTGGTGGAATGAAGGCCTGCAGTTGAAGTTGCGCATCCATCCGGCAGGTCTTGCCCTGGCTGCGCTGTATGCGATTGCATGCTGGGGCGCACGGCAGCTCTCCCTTGATCAGTTCTACCTTCCTGCCGGGGTCCGCGTCGCGGCGGTTCTTCTTTGCCCCCCGCGGCTATGGCCTTATCTGCTGCTGGGTGAGTACGCCTATTTCGCGCAGATGCGCGTGCCCATGATCGAAAAGTATGGACCGGCCTGGGTAGTGCTGGGTTCGACCTTGCTGATGCCCGCCGTCATGCTGATCGTGCATCTGCACAGAACGTTCATGACCGCCAGCAGGAACGCGTGGCTTATCTCGGTCGCCGCCTTATGTGCCGTAGCGGTCACGTCACTCAACCTGGTGCTGGCACACGTGCTATGGCCGGTGCCTCCGGCGATGCCCGTACTGGCGAGCATCGCACGTCTTGTGGTCGGCGATTTCATCGGCATCCTGACTCTCGCGCCTTTGGCACTGCTGTGGATGCGCCGAAGCACACGTCCTGCCTGGACACGGGGCTTCGTCCTTCAGGCAGGGGCAGCGCTTACCGTCATGACCGTGCTGGGACTCTACGCGGCACAGCTGCCATTGGACGAGGTGAATGCCAAAACGTCCATGCAGTTGATGATGGTGATACCCGTGGTTGTGATGACCTGCCTGTATGGCTGGCGTGGTGCTGCCATCGGCGTTCCATCCCTCAACCTGATCATTGGGCTTTCCACTCCCGGCCCCTACACCGGCGCCTTTGATTCAGCCGCCTTCGCAACCCAGCAGGTCATGGCCACCACCGGTGTTGCATTGCTGGTGCTGGGATCGCGCATCTCCCATTACTATCACCGTTCCCGGCTGGGTGAAGTCGGCGAACGAAATGCGCTCAAGCACGCGCGCAATTCTCTTGTCGCAAGCGAGCTGGACCTTCGCGAACGTGCACGACACCTCCGGAAGTTGGGCGATGGGATTGATACCTCGCTTGGTGAAGTCGCGAACTGGCTGAGCGCGCAGGGACATCCAACTGTTGCAAACAGCCTGTTACACATGGCTTCGGTCCATTCACGACAGTTCCGCGAACAGACAAGCATGGTGTATCCCGCAGCGCTGGAACATCTGGGTCTATACGTTGCCCTCCAGGCAGGCGGCGTTCGCGAAGCCTGGGACCTGAGCAATCGAGTCTTGCGTCCCCGCCTTCTCGGTGACCCTTGCCAGCTCAGCACTGGATTGCAGCTGGCTGCCTACCGCGCTCTCAACGACGCGGTTTCGTTGCTGCTAAACCATGAAACTGGCCAGATCCAGGTTCGCGCGCGGTGCGGCGGTGTCGGCTCACATCGCGGCATACTGGTGACCGTCGCACTGCTTGACGCCTACCGCACGTTGTCAGCGGAAACCCGCGAGGCGGCCATCGAACGTTTGGCCGGCCGCGCGATGGCGTATGGCGGCTCAGTGCAGTCGCAACGCAACCGGATCAGAATTGCGTTGATCGAGACAGGGGTACCGGCGCCTCTTCCTTCGTTTCATCCGGCGGATCGTAGTGCCTCCTTCGATGGGGAACACACTCAGACCCGGGCCTGAAAACAGGGCGACGCCGTGAAGCCCGGCGCCGCCCGGCCTGACTCATCTGAAGCTCATGGAGCTTCCACCGACCAGACCACCTCATCGCCGCTCCGGTAACGGACCAGCGAGAAGTCGTTTGCCTGGTAGATCCGCGAGCGAACGGCTCCGGCGGGCACGCCGATACGCTGCTCGGGCAGCGACACCTTCGCCGGATTGCTCCCGGCGGGTAGCACGAAGTAGGTGCCACCGGCGTTGCCGATGATCAACTGCACGTTCCCAGTCAGGTCATTGACCTGCAGGTACATGACACCGTCGCGCTGGAATCCATACAGCAACCACGCCGGGTCCTGACTCAGGTTGACAGCCAGCGGCGCGGACTGTCCCAGCCCGGCAGTCGCCAGCGGCTTTCCGTGAAAATCCGACGGGCCTCCAGCATAAGCGGGCGCTACGGCAAGCAACATGATTCCACAAGCTGCACCAGAACGTAGGAATCGCACAATGACCTCCAGGTCGAAGTTGAAGTCGGGAACCTCAGCGCGATACTAACCGCTTCGCGGCACGCGTATGGCACCTGACGGAAACTTGCACCCCATTTCCCTAAAGTTTCTTCCGCAACCGCCGCTATCCTTCCCGAGCGCCCCTCCCTCACGTGAGCCTCCGCACCATGCCCGTCCTCCCGCAGGTCGTTGTCGATGGCGACCTGGCAGACCCCCTTCCGCAGCGGATCCTGCTGGTGGAAAACTCCCGCGCATTCACCGGAATGCTGCGCGAAGCGATTGAACACCGCCTGGAACTGCCGGTGGTGATTGCCTCCACGCTGGCCGAAGCCGATCGCCTGCTGAGTGACGACGGCGGCTGGTTCCTGGTGCTGACCGGGCTGGTGCTGGCCGATGGTGACCGTGATGCGGTCGTCGAGTTCTTCCTCAAGCGCGACCTGCCCACCGTGGTGGTCAGCAGCGTATACGACGAAGATTTGCGCAAGCGCGTGCTGCAGCAGCAGATCATCGACTATGTGCTGAAGAACACGCCCGGCAGCATCGACTACCTGGTGTGGCTGGTGCAGCGGCTGGAACGCAACCGCCGCATCGCGGCGCTGGTGGTGGACGATTCGCCATCCGCCCGTGGCTACGCCGCGGCGCTGCTGCGCATGTACGGCCATGAAGTGTTCGAGGCCGCCGACGGTGCCGAAGGCCTGGCCGCGATCGAAGCGCACCCGGCCATCCGCCTGGCCGTGGTCGACCAGGAAATGCCCGGCATGCAGGGCGTGGAGTTCACCCGTCGCCTGCGCACCCTGCGCTCGCGCGACAAGCTGGCGGTAATCGGCATTTCCGGCAACACCGACGCCTCGCTGATACCGCGCTTCCTGAAGAACGGCGCCAATGACTTCCTGCGAAAGCCATTTTCGCGTGAGGAGTTCTTCTGCCGTGTGTCGCAGAACGTCGACCAGCTGGAGCTGATCGGCACCCTGCAGGACCTGGCCACCCGCGATTTCCTCACCGGCCTGCCCAACCGCCGCTGCTTCCTGGAACAGAGCCAGCGCCAGCTGCCGCAGCTGCAGCTGCACGGCCAAAGCGTGGCGGTGGCGATGATCGACATCGACCACTTCAAGCACATCAACGACACCCATGGCCACGAAGCCGGCGACGATGCGCTGCGCGCGGTGGCCCGCGCGGTAGGCGACCACGCACGCAGCCAGGACCTGATCGCACGCTTCGGCGGCGAGGAATTCTGCCTGCTGGTGCCGGAGATGGAGCAGGACGAAGCCATCGTCTACTTCGAGGAACTGCGCCAGCGGATCGCCGCACTGGAAGTGGACATCGGCACCGCCACCCTGCGCATGACCGTCAGCATCGGCCTGTGCTGCCTGCACCCGCAGCGCGACTCACTGCACAAGCTGATTTCCGAGGCTGATCGCCAGCTGTACCTGGCCAAGGCGGCCGGCCGCAACCGGGTCAGCTGCGCGACCGTGGCCAATCCGCTGCGCCCGCGCGAAGCCGCGATGGCCACCGCGCTTTGATCCAGATCAACGCCGCCTGAGCGAAGCGGTCCTAAAGTCAGCCCCGACATGAACATGAAGGGGAGCCGGGGGATGGCACTACTGGTCTGGCAGGACGATCTGAACATCGGCATCGATGTGATCGATCAGCAACACCGACGCATCGTCGACATGCTCAACCACCTGCACGTGGCCCAGGCCGGGCTGCAGACCGCGGTGGTGGCCGAAGTGATCGACGAAGTGGTGGACTACACCATGTCGCACTTCGCGTTCGAGGAAGAGCTGATGGAGGAAGCGGGCTATCCGTTCTGTGCCGCGCACAAGCGCGTGCATGAGATCTTCATCAAGCGCGTGGCCGAATATCGCCTGCGTTTCCAGGCCGGCGAAGACGTGACCGACGAACTGCGCACGATGCTCTCACGCTGGCTGTTCAACCACATCCGCGGCGATGACCAGGCCTACGCCGAACAGGTCAAGGCGCACCTCAACCAGTTCGCCCGCGAGCACCAGAGCGGCGGCTGGCTGGGCCGCACGCTCAAGCGTTTCTTTGGCTGAGCTGCGCGCGCCGCTGCAGGGCCAGCAGCGCGCACAACGTCGCCACGGCGGTCAGGCACAGGTAGTAACCCACCGCGACCAGGCCGAAGCGCTCGGCCAGCCAGGTGGCCAGGTACGGTGCCGGTGCTGCACCGAGGATCCCGGCCAGGTTGAACGACAGCGATGCGCCGGTGTAGCGCACTTCCACCGGATATATCTCGGCCAGGAAGGTGCCGCACGGGCCGTAGGTCAGGCCCATCAGGAACAGGCCCAGGCACAGGAAGCTCAACACCAGCCACGGGCTGTTCGCCTGGAACAGCGGTGCAAACAGCACGCCGAAGCCGAGGATCAGCAGGCTGGCAAAGACCATCGTGCGGCGCGTGCCCCAGCGGTCGCCATAACGCGCAGACAGCGGAATGCCCGCCGCGAAGAACAGCATCGCGCCCATCTGCATCAGCAGGAACTGCTCGCGGCTGTAGCCCAGCACGGACGTGCCGTGGCCGAGGCTGAACACCGTCATCAGGTAGAACAGCACGAAGGTGGCGAACGCGCCCAGCGTGCCCAGCAGCATCGGCAGCCAGTAGTCGCGCAGCACCGTCCACATCGGCAGCCGCACCGGCGCCTTGCGCTGCAGCGCCTGCTGGAAATCGGGCGTCTCATGGATGTTCAGGCGCACCCACAGGCCCAGGCCGACCAGCAGCGCGCTGGCCACGAACGGAATGCGCCAGCCCCACTGCAGGAAGTCCTGCTGGCCCAGGCAGCGACCCAGCAGCAGGAAGATGCCGGCCGACAGCAGGAAGCCCAGCGGCGCGCCCAGCTGCGGGAACATGCCGTACCAGGCGCGCTTGCCCGGCGGTGCGTTCTCAGTGGCCAGCAGCACCGCACCGCCCCATTCACCGCCCAAGCCCAGGCCCTGGCCGAAGCGGCACAGCGCCAGCAGGGCCGGCGCCCACAGGCCGATCTGCGCATGGGTGGGCAGCAGGCCGATGGCCACCGTGGACAGGCCCATGGTCAGCAGCGCCGCCACCAGCGTGGCCTTGCGGCCGATGCGGTCGCCGAAGTGGCCAAACACCGCCGAGCCCACCGGGCGCGCGATGAAGGCCACTGCAAAGGTCGCCAGCGACTGCAGCAGAGCCGCCTGGTCGCTGCTTTCCGGGAAGAACAGGTGCGGGAACACCAGCACCGCCGCCGTGGCGTAGATGTAGAAATCGAAGAACTCGATGGTGGTGCCGATGAGGCTGGCCAGCAGGACACGGCTGGGGGAATTCACGGGCGGAGCGGCAGCGCTGATCGAGGACATCTGCAAGGCGTGGAAGGTTGATCGACCGATTCTGCCACGCGCGGGCGGGCTGACGGGGCGATGGTTTCAGCCGACACCGATGCCAACGGAATTTTTCTGGACACTGGTTAGGCTGCGCCACCGGTCCCTGCATGGATGCTTCGCCGATGGCTCTTGTGGTTGCGTTGCGCTGGTCCGATTCACCGCAGCTGGCGCGCACGGTGGCCTGGCTGGTCGTGGTGCTGCTGCATGCCCTGCTGGGCGCGTGGCTGTGGCAGAGCGGCCGGCTGGGTGCCGCGCTGGAGGCCGAAGAACGCATCAGCCTGCGCTGGCTGCCACCGCCGCTGCAGCCGCCCTCGCCGCGCGACGCCCCCACTGCGGTAACGGCGGCCCCGATGCCTGCCCGCCCCTCGCGACGGGTTTCACCTGTACCGCTGCCGCCGGCAGATGTGCAAAGCGACAGTCCGCCGATACCCGCACCCCTCGTGCTGGGCCTGCCGGCCGGCAGCATCAACGGCGGTGATGGCATCACGGCGTCGGGGGTGGCACCACGATTGATCGGCCGCCGCGAGGTACATGCGGCGTTCGCGCCGCGGCGGAACTACTTCCGCATCCGCAGGACGATGACGCCCGAGCAGATCGTGCACGGCGTTGCGCAGCTGCTCGGCCTGTGGCCGCCGGGGTACATCGTCGATCCTTGCCAGCTGGGGAAGCAGGACTTGGATTATTTCCAGGGGGCGGTGGAGGAAATGGACCGGCAGGCGCTGCGCGACGCGGTGCTGGTGGTGAGCGCGCGGTGCCGGTAGAGACAGCCGAGCATGGCTTGACTCTACAGAAAGGCGGCAGCGCCGGGTCATGCCCGCCGGCGCGACGCTACAACTGGATCCAGGTCGCCTTGATCTCGCTGTACTTGTCGAACGCATGCAGCGATTTGTCGCGGCCGTTGCCCGACTGCTTGTAACCCCCAAACGGTGCGCTCATGTCACCGCCATCCCAGCCGTTCACCCACACACTGCCCGCGCGCAGCTGCCGCGACACGCGATGCGCCCGCCCCAGGTCGCGCGTCCACAATCCGGCCGCCAGCCCATAGCGGCTGTCGTTGGCGAGGCGCACGGCCTCGGCTTCGCCATCGAACGCGAGCACCGCCAGCACCGGCCCGAACACCTCCTCGCGGGCAAGTGCCTGCTCTGGCCGTACCTGGTCGAACACGGTGGGCTGCACGTAGCAGCCGCCCGCTTCCACCTCGGCGCGCTGCCCGCCCAGCAGCAGGCGCGCTCCGTCGCCTTCGGCGCGCGCGATGTCGGCCAGCACCTTGTCCACGTGCGCGGCATCGACCAGCGCACCCATCGGTGCATCGGCCTCCAGCGGATGGCGCGGCTGCATGCGCCGCCCATACGCCACCACCTGATGCACGAAATCGTCACGGATCGAGCGCTCCACCAGCAGCCGCGAGCCCGCCGTGCAGACCTCGCCCTGGTTGAAGAAGATGCCCCGCGCCACGCCCTTGGCCGCCGCATCCAGGTCCGGCGCATCGGCGAACACCAGGTGCGGGCTCTTGCCACCGCATTCAAGCCACACCCGCTTCATGTTGGAACGGCCCGCGTACTGCAGCAGCTTCGCGCCGGTGGCGGTCGAGCCGGTGAACGCCAGCACGTCCACATCCATGTGCAGCGCCAGTGGTTCACCCACGTACATGCCCTGCCCGGGCAGCACGTTCAGCACGCCATCGGGCAACCCGGCTTCGGCGGCCAGCGCGGCCAACCGCAGCGCACTCAGCGGCGAGCGCTCCGAAGGCTTGAGCACCACCGAGTTGCCCATCGCCAGCGCCGGCGCGATCTTCCAGCAGGCCATCAGCAGCGGAAAATTCCACGGCACGATCGCGGCCACCACGCCGGCCGACTCGCGGCTGACCAGGCCCAGTTCGTGCGGGCCGGTCGGCGCGATATCGCCGTACAGCTTGTCCACCGCTTCGGCCGTCCAGCTCAGACAGCGCACCACGCCGGGCAGGTCGACGCGACGCGCATCGCGCACCGGCTTGCCCATGTCCAGGGTTTCCAGCAGGGCCAGTTCGTCCGCATGTTTTTCCACCAGCGCGGCCAACGCCAACAGTACGCGCTTGCGGTGCGCCGGGCTGGCCTGCGACCAGTGGCCGGCCTCGAAGGCGCGCCGCGCCCCTGCCACCGCACGCTCCACGTCCTGCGCATCGCAGTCGGCCACCTGGGCCAGCACGCGGCCATCGATCGGGCTGATGCAGTCGAAACGGGCGCCGCTGGCCGCGTCCACGTAGCGGCCATCGATGAAGGCCTGTGCGGTGATCGCCAGCTGGCCGGCCAGTGCCTGCCAGTGGGTGCGGTCGGGGAAATCAGCCATGTCCGGCTCCAGGCAGCGAATGCCTCGTTTATACCGGCGTGGCTGTGACGCGGCCGTTCTGCCGCCGCCGCTACCGCCGCGATGACCGGGCTGCGCTACAGTCGGTGCATCGGACACGACGGAGGCGGCATGAAGAACCCCGCGATCGACCCGCACGTACTGGCCACCCAGCGCCCCGAATCGCTGGACGCATACTGGATGCCGTTCACCGCCAACCGCCAGTTCAAGGGTGCGCCGCGCATGCTGGTGCGTGCCGAGGGCATGCACTACGAGGACATCGACGGGCGCAGCATCCTCGACGGCGCCGCCGGTCTGTGGTGCTGCAACGCCGGCCACGCGCGCCCGCGCATCGTCCAGGCCATCGCCGAACAGGCGGCCACGCTCGATTACTCGCCTGCCTTCCAGATGGGCTCGCCGCCCGCGTTTGCCCTGGCCCAGCGGCTGGCCGCGCTGGCGCCGGCCGGGCTCAACCATGTGTTCTTCACCAGCTCTGGCTCGGAGGCGGTGGATACCGCGATGAAGATCGTGCTGGCCCACCATCGCCTGCGTGGCGAGGGCCAGCGCACCCGCTTCATCAGCCGCGAAAAGGCCTACCACGGCGTCGGCTTCGGCGGCATGGCCCTCGGCGGCCTGCCCAACAACCGCAGGCAGTTCGGCCTGCAGCTGGGCGGCGTGGACTTTCTGCGCCACACCCTGGACCTGGAGCGCAACGCGTTCAGCAAGGGCCTGCCGCGCCACGGCGCCGAACGGGCCGACGATCTGGAACGCCTGATCGCGCTGCACGATGCGTCCACGATCGCCGCCGTGTTCGTCGAGCCCGTGGCTGGCTCGGCGGGGGTGATCCTGCCCTCCCCCGGCTACCTGCAACGGCTGCGCGAGATCTGCGACCAGCACGGCATCCTGCTGGTGTTCGACGAGGTCATCACCGGATTCGGCCGGGTCGGCATGCCCTTCGCCGCGCAGCGCTTCGGGGTCACCCCGGACCTGCTGACCTTCGCCAAGGGCGTCAGCAACGGCGCGGTGCCGCTGGGCGGCGTGCTGGTAGGCGATACCGTGCATGCCAGCTTCATGCAGGGCCCGGCGCAGGCCATCGAGCTGTTCCATGGCTATACCTATTCGGGCCACCCGCTGGCCTGCGCGGCCGCCTTGGCCACCCTGGACATCCACGCCGAGGAGCGCCTGTTCGAGCGCGCCATCGAGCTGGGCGAGTACTGGCAGGAGCGCCTGCATGCCCTGCAGGGCCTGCCGAACGTGGTGGACATCCGCAACTTCGGCCTGGTCGGCGCGGTCGAGCTGGCGCCACGCCGCGATGCCGCCGGCGCCC
This sequence comes from Stenotrophomonas sp. SPM, assembly GCF_003105135.1. NCBI lineage: Bacteria > Pseudomonadati > Pseudomonadota > Gammaproteobacteria > Lysobacterales > Lysobacteraceae > Stenotrophomonas > Stenotrophomonas sp. SPM. Next base: position 18,431 of record NZ_QETL01000077.1, read on the forward strand.
GCGGCTACGAGGTCTACCGGCGCTGCTTCCACGATGGCCGCCTGCTGGTGCGCTGCACCGGCGACATCATCGCCCTGTCGCCGCCGCTGATCGTGGACAAGGCGCAGATCGACCAGATCACCGGCACCCTGGGCGAGATGATCCGGGCCACCGCCTGAGCCCGGGGCGGCGGCGGCGAGCGGGTACAATGGTCGGTTCCGCTCATGACTGTTGCCGTGCCCATGGACATCGTCGTCAAAGAAGAACTGAAGGCCTACATCGACCCGCTGACCGCGGACGAACATGACGCGCTGGAGCGCAGCATCCTGGCCGAGGGCTGCCGCGACGCGCTGGTGCTGTGGGGTGATGTGCTGGTGGACGGCCACAACCGCTTCGGCATCTGCCAGAAGCACGGCCTGCCGTTCAACACCGTGCAGAACACCCGCTTCCAGAGCATGGAAGACGTGCACCTGTGGATGATCGAGCAGCACCTGGGGCGCCGCAGCGTGTCTGACTTCCAGCGCGGCGTGCTGGCCCTGCGCAAGCGCGACATCCTGTCCGCCCGCAAGCAGGTGGAACAGGCGCAGCTGCAGCGCGAGAGCGACGGCACCGCCGAACCGGCCGACGACGCAGGCGAAGACAGCCCACCGTGGGAACCGGCACCGAAGGTCAGCCGCGCCGAACTGGCCCGCGAAGCGAAGCTGAGCACCAGCCAGGTCGGCATGATCGAGCGCATCCACGCGCAGGCCGCCGCCGAGGTGGTGGAAGCGGTGAAGGCCGGCGTGATCTCGATCAGCGCGGCTGCGGCCGTGGCCGACCTGCCGGAAGAGGAGCAGCGCGCGGCCGCCGCCGGTGGCAAGGAGGAACTGAAGCAGGCGGCCAAGCGCGTGCGCGAATCCAAGCGCAAGCCGCGCGCACCCAAGCCTGAAGCGGCCGAGATGGATTTCGAGGAGCCGAGCGAGGATGAGGTCGCCAGCCGCGATGCCGAAGTGCTGTCCGCACTGGAGCAGCTGGGCGAGGACGCCCCGGCGCTGCGTCGTCGCGTGGTCGCCCTGACCCGCGAGAACGACACCCTGCGCGCGCAGCTGGCCGCGCTGCGGAAGCAGCTCGAGGCGCTGTAACCACGCCGCCGGGCATGGCCCTGCGCTGCCGACGGGAAGACGCTGATCTGTAGAACCGAGCCCACGCTCGGCTGCCGTGCACCGTGGCAAAGCAGCCGAGCGTGGG
>NZ_QETL01000078.1:0-19634 GCF_003105135.1 Stenotrophomonas sp. SPM
GGGTCGGGGTGCGGCGGCGGGTCACCGCGGCGATCACTGCGTCGGCGGCGGTGCGCGGCTTCGGCGGCGGCGGGGCGATCTCGCGGCGCGAGGCTTCCAGTGCCCGCTGCACGGCGCTCTCGTCGTAATGGGCGGCGGCGACGATCTCCACGCCTTCCTCGATCCGGCGGTTGGACAGGATCACGGCGTCGGGTCCATGTTCCTTGCGCACCAGGTTCATGGCCGAGCGCATGTCGGCGGCGACGAATCGTTTGATTTTCATGCTGTGGTCACGGGACGAAGTCGGCGGAGTGGCGGTCGAGGAACGCGGGTGGTCGGTGGTCTGCACGGTTCGGGTTCCCCTTGGAATCTGTCGTGTACTGCGGTTTGAAAGTGGTGTCTGTTTTCTGGCGCGTGGAGGGCGGGCGTCAGCTGATCGTTCCGACCAGTTTCAGGCGCTTGTCTTCCGGCACCTCGCTGTAGGCCAAGACCGAGAGCGACGGAACGCTGTGGCGGACCAGGCGGGCCAGCGCGGCACGCACCGGGCCCGGTACCAGCACGACCGCCGGCTCGTTTCGCGCTTCCTGCTTGCTGACACATTCGGCCAGGCTCTGGTGCAGTCGCTCTGCGAGTCCGGGTTCCAGCGCGGCGCCGTTGCCCTGCGTGGACTCCTGCAAGACACGTTCCAATTGCGGGTTGAGGGTGAACACCGGCAGCTCCGCCGACATTCCGGCGATCTCCTGCACGATGAAACGGCCCAGCGCGGTGCGCACCGCAGCGGTCAGCGTGGCCGGGTCCTGGCTCATTGGGGCGTGCTCGACCAGCGCTTCGGCGATCTTGCGCAGCTGGCGGATCGGAATGCGCTCGACCAGCAGGTTCTGCAGCACGCGCACCACCGCCGACAGCGGCAGCGCCTTCGGCGTCAGATCTTCGACGAGCTTGGGCGCGGTCTTGCCCAGGTTGGCCAGCAGGTGCTGCACTTCTTCGTGGCCCAGCAGTTCCGGCGCGTGCTCGCGGATCAGGTGCGACAGATGGGTGGCGACCACGGTGGCCGGGTCGACCACGGTGTAGCCCATGGTCTCGGCCTGGGCGCGCTGGTGCGGCTGGATCCAGGTGGCATCCAGGCCAAATGCGGGGTCCTTGCCGGCGATGCCCTCCAGCGGGCCCAGCGCGCTGCCCGGGTCCAGCGCCAGTTCGCGGTCGGGGTGGATATCGGCGGTAGCTACCGGCACGCCATGCACCAGCACCCGGTAGCCGTTGGCCGGCAGTTCCAGGTTGTCGCGGATGTGCACGGACGGGATCAGGAAGCCCACGTCCTGGGTCAGCTTGCGGCGCACGCCCTTGATGCGCGCCATCAGCTCGCCGCCCTGGTTGGCATCCACCAGCGGGATCAGCCGGTAACCCACTTCCAGGCCCAGCGGATCGACCGGGCGCAGTTCGTCCCAGCTCAGCTCGGCGGTTGGCGCGGCGGCCGGGCGGCCGAGGGCATTCAACGGGCCGGCTTCAGCGGCGGCCGCGGCCGGATCGGCCGCCGGTGCCTGGCTCTTGCGGTACAGCTTCCAGGCAATGAAGCCGAGGATCGCGGCCAGCGTCAGGAAAGCGACGTTGGGCATGCCCGGCACCAGGCCGACCAGGCCGAGGATGCCGGCGGTGATCGCCAGGGCGCGGTACTGGCCAAACACCTGGCCGGTCATGGCCTGGGCCATGTCCTGCGAGCGCGAGGCGCGGGTGACCAGCATCGCCACGGCGCTGGAGATCAGCAGGGCTGGCAGCTGCGCCACCAGGCCGTCACCGATTGACAGCAGAGTGTAGGTGGCGGCGGCATCGCCGAACGGCATGCCATGCTGCAGCACGCCCACGGCCAGGCCACCGAGCATGTTGATGAACAGGATCAGGATGCCGGCGATGGCGTCGCCGCGGATGAACTTGCTGGCGCCGTCCATCGCACCGTAGAAGTCGGCTTCCTCGCGAACCTCTTCACGACGGGCCTTGGCTTCTTCACGCGTCAGCAAACCGGCGTTCAGGTCGGCGTCGATGGCCATCTGCTTGCCGGGCATGGCGTCGAGGATGAAGCGCGCGGTCACTTCCGAGACGCGCCCGGCGCCCTTGGTGATGACCACGAAGTTGATGATGGTCAGGATGGCGAAGACCACGATGCCCACGGCGTAGTTGCCGCCGATGACGAATTCACCGAAGGCGGCGATGACCTTGCCGGCCGCCTCGTGGCCGTTCTGGCCGTGCAGCAGGATGACGCGGGTGGAGGCCACGTTCAGCGCCAGCCGCAGCATGGTGGTGACCAGCAGCACGATCGGGAAGATGGTGAAGTCCAGCGGCCGCTTCACGTAGACGACCGCCAGCAGCACCATCAGCGAGATGGCGATGTTGAAGGTGAACAGTGCATCGAGCACCGGCGCGGCCAGCGGCACCACGACCATGGCCAGCAGGGCCAGCACGATCAGCGGCGCGCCAAGGCCCTGGCGGATCATCTCCAGGGCGCGGCGGGTGTTGAAGCCGGAAGCCTGGGCGTTCACGCGCGGCCTCCCTTGCCGAATTCATCCACGTCCACATGCGGGACGGACGGCATCGGGCCGGTCCGCCAGCTGCGCAGCTGGTAGACGTAGGACAGCACCTGGGCGACGGCGGAGTACAGTCTCACGGGAATTTCCTTTCCGAGTTGCCCCTCCCGATACAAGGCGCGTGCCAAAGGCGGGGCAGAGACGATCGCAACCTTGTTGCCGTCGGCCACTTCACGGATGCGCAGGGCAGTTTCGTCCACGCCCAGAGCGACCACCGTGGGGGCTCCCATGCTGCCGCCCTCGTACTTCAGGGCGACCGCGTAGTGGGTGGGGTTGACCACCACCACGTCGGCGGTGGGCACCGCTTCCATCATCCGGCGGTTGGCCAGCTGCTGCTGCATATGGCGGATGCGGCCCTTCACTTCCGGGCTGCCCTCGCTTTCCTTCATTTCCCGGCGCAGTTCCTCGCGGGTCATCTTCAGCTTGCGCGTCCAGTTCCAGCGCTGGTACGGGGCATCGATGGCGGCGAGCACCAGCATCGCCCCGGCGGCAGCCAGCAGCAGCTTGAGGGTGAAGCCCAAGCCATGGGCGACGGCCGACTCCAGTGGCTGGTTGAGCAGGCCGCGCAGGCTGTCGAAGCTGGCGGCGAACACCAGGGTGGCCGAGGCACCGACAAACCCCATGCGCAGCAGTGATTTGATGAGCTCGGCGACGGCTTCGGCGCCCCACATGCGCTTCAGTCCGGACAGCGGACTGAGGCGACTGGGGTCGGGCATCAGCGACTTGTTCGACCAGCGCAGGCCGCCCATCACCACCGGCGCCAGGAAACTGGCCAGGATGCAGACCAGCAACAACGGCCAACAGGCCATCATCAGGCGCAGGAACAACATGCCGAAGTGCCCGAACAGCAGCTGCGGGTTCTGCCACAGGGCCGGCTCGGGGCTGAGTGCGGCGCGCATCCACGCCCTGCCACCAGCGCCCAGCGAGGCGCTGCTGGCCATGATGGCGATGATGCCGGCGCCGAACACGGCCACGGTCGCCAGTTCCTTCGAACGCGGGATGTTGCCCTGCTCACGGGCCTCACGCAGGCGTTTTTCGGTTGGCTGTTCGGTTTTTTCGCCTGCGTCTTCGTTCTCGGACATCACGGGCACTGCGGCTGGGGTTGCCGGGGTGCGTGCAAGAACTGTTCCGTGACGGCGGGGCGGCGCTTCCGGTCAGCCGTCATCGGCCTGACATCCGCGGCGCCGGGTGGCCACGCCACTGCGGTGCTGCGGGCCATGGTGTAAGAAAATCCCTACAGCGAGATGGTGTTGACATAAAACCAACGCGCCGATAATGATCTATTTTGTGTCACCTGTATTGCTGGAACAAGCAACGTTCTTCCAGCGAGAAAATGTGGCCATGGCAGTTCAAGGGATTGATCCTTCGACCATTTCCGTGTCGAAGCATGGCATGGTCCGTCATCAGGACCTGTACGCGAGCGGGTTGGCTGAAAATATCGGCACCCTCGTCAAAGCCGGGGGTGTCAACGACCTGTGCACGAATCAGGGATCGTGCAGGGGTACCAATATCGACTGCACCAACAGCGGCGCCTGTGGTGGCTCCAAGAACATTGGAAGCTGCAACCTCACAACCGAGCACCCCATCTTCGAATAGGAGGATTTCACCCATGGTAAGTGAAGCCTCCTTGGCGGGTGCGTTGTCCAACAGGCGGTTCGAGCTGATCGTACTGCCTACCGAGAAGTGCAACTTCCGGTGTACCTATTGCTACGAAGATTTCCAGATCGGCAGGATGAAGCGAAGGACCATCGACGGGATAAAGAAGCTCATCGAGGTCAGGGTCCGTGATATTGACGACTTCACGCTGTCCTGGTTCGGTGGCGAGCCTCTGCTGGCCGAAGGTGTGGTTCGCGAGATCGGTGGATTCGCGCATGGGCTGTGCAAATCAAGTGGCATCCAGTTCCACGGGGCACTGACCACCAACGCCTATACGTTGCAGAGGAGATTGTTCGACGATCTTGTCGCCTTCAGGCACAACAATTACCAGATAACCCTGGACGGCGACGCGGAGTGGCATGACAGAACCCGGCTTCTGGCGAACAAGTCCGGTACGTTCGATGTCATCTGGAAGAATCTGGTGGACATGCAGGGACTGCAGCAGAACTTTCGAATCACGCTTCGCCTCCACGTGCATTCCGAGAACATTGAATCGGTACGCAGGCTGTATGGCAAAGTGCAGCAGGCATTCGGTGGTGATGATCGCTACCAGGTGTTCTTTCACCGCGTATCAAATCTCAGTGGTGAGAAAGGAATTCCGCAGACAGAACTGGGATTTGCCAGATACCAGCAGGTACTGGCGTACATAACCGGTGCCCAGGACGTTGGTGAGCCTCCGAAAGCGACTTCCGAAGCCAGTCTGGGTGACTACATCTGCTATGCCGCCAGGCCCAACTCACTGCTGGTGCGTGCCAACGGCCGTATCGGGAAGTGCACTGTGGCGCTCAATGATCCGCGCAATGATGTCGGCCGGCTGCTCGATGACGGAACGCTCGATCTGGACCAGCAGCAGTTGCAGCGATGGTTCGAGGGCTATCGAACGATGGATGCCCGGACGCTTTCCTGCCCTCTTTCGACTCTGCCAGCGTAAAGGAGATACCCGTTGATCGATAGCATTGATCCTTCAGATATTGCGGTTACGCCGTCTGGTGCCGTGAGCATCAATGACGAGGCGGCGCAGTCGTTGCAACGCAAGGAAGGGCTCATCAGTCCCCTGGCCAATAGCGGGTGTTCCAATCCGAGCTGCAACGTCAGTTGCACGAATACGACCGACTGCACCGGCACGAACAACCGGGGCTGTACCAATCGCCATATCTGCTACGTCGAAGATGTTCCGGTATTCGATTAAGCCACTTTCTGGAGAAATGACTCATGGAGAAATTTGATGATCGTCGTCGTCAACTGCTCAGGTTGGCGCCAATGGGTGCAGCGGCATTGTTGGTGGGTGGTGTAGGTGCCGCAAGCGCCGCAACCGCCGAGCCTGTGACGAAGAGGGCTGCAAAGGCCAGGTCAGCGGGGGCAGCCGGCGCACTGAATTTTCTAGTCAAGGTGGACTCACTGGATCCGCACGTGCAGGCCCGCAACAGTTCCGTGATTGTCGAGGTCAAGGAGAACCAGGCGTTCAATCTTTTGGGAACGCCGTTGTCAGCGCCCTATCTTTTGCGCGTTGCACGTGATGCTGCCGCCAGCACAGAAGGTTACGACATGTTCGCGGTGACGCTGCTGGACGCCAAGGGCCGCCCGCTGGAGCAGACGATCATCGACGAGACTTCAACCGCGCGATTTGTGCGGCAGCAGATATCCATCAACCTGCGGGTGAAATAGGCGGCTGCTGCTGGCCCTGTACGGGGCCCTGATCGCCGTCCACGCGATGAGGTCTTCTGGTCAACAGCGTTGTCACGGGTCAGTCATCAGTCGGGAGCGGGGGGCGCCGGTTGAGCCGGCGCCAGTTCGATGCGTGGCCGCGGCAGGTCGTGCAGCTGCATGAAGCGCGCCGCATCCACCGGGCGGCCCAGCAGGAAGCCCTGCAGATAGTCGCAGCCCAGTCGTTCCAGGTAGGCCCGCTGGGCGGCGGTTTCCACGCCCTCGGCCACGATGTCCATGTCCAGCGCGTGGCCCAGGGCCACGATGGCCGAGACGATCACCACGTCCTCGGCACTATGTTCCAGGTCGCGCACGAAGGCGTGGTCGATCTTGATCTCGGTGGCCGGCAGACGCTTCAGGTACAGCAGGCTGGAATAGCCGGTGCCGAAATCATCGATGGAAATGCCCACGCCCAGGGCCGACAGCGCCTGCAGCAGGCGCAGGCTGGTGTCGGTATCGCGCATCACCGTGCTTTCGGTGATCTCCAGCACCAGCTGGCGCGGGGTGATGCGATGGCGCTCGAGCACTTCGGTCACATCCTGCAGCAGGTGCGGCGAGCCGAACTGCACCGGCGACAGGTTGACCGACATCGACCAGCCTTCATGGCCGGCGTCGTGCCAGCGGCGCAGCTGCGCGCAGGCCTGGTCCAGCGCCCAGCGGCCGATTTCGTTGATGGCGCCACTGCGCTCGGCCAGGCGGATGAAGCGGTCCGGCGGTATCAACCCGTGCTCGGGATGGCGCCAGCGGATCAGCGCCTCGGCACCGGCCACCTTCTGCGTGGCCACCTGGATCTTCGGCTGGAAGTGCAGGAACAGCTGGTCACTGCTGATCGCTTTGCGCAGGTCGGCCAGCAGGCGGAACTGCTGCTCGGCGCTGTCGTTCATCCAGTCGGCGAACATCACAAAGGCGTTGCGGCCCGATTCCTTGGCCTGGTACATCGCTGCATCGGCGAAGGCCATCAGCTGCCGTTCGCTGGCGGCGTGGTCGGGGCAGATCGCCACGCCGATGCTGGCGGTCACCTGCAGTTCGCTGTCGGGCAGCAGCGGCGCGCTGCCCACCGCCTGCAGGATGCGCCGGGCCAGGGTTGGCAGATCCTCGTCGTGTTCGATGCGCACCACCAGCACGAACTCATCGCCGCCCAGACGGGCCAGCAGGTCGTTGGGCCGCAGCAGCTGGCGCGTGCGTTCGGCCACCGCCACCAGCAGCGCATCACCGGCCTGGTGGCCATAGGCATCATTGACCTGCTTGAAGCCATCCAGGTCCATGAACATCACCGCGAAGCGGCTGCCGCCCTGTTCGGCCTCGGCCAGCGCCTGCACGATGCCCCGCTGCAGCAGCAGCCGGTTCGGCAGGCGGGTGAGCGGATCGTGCAGCGCTGCCTGGGTGAGTTCCTGCTGGGCATCGGTAAGCGAGGTGCTCAGCATCGAGTTGCGCAGGCGCAGCAGCTGCGCCTCCACCCGCTGGTCCATCCAGGACACCACCAGCACCACCGCCAGGATCGCCACGGTGAGCACCACCACCAGCATCGCCAGCCAGGTGCTCTGCAGGCCATCGCCCACGGCCGCTCCGCAGACGCTGCCTTCCGGAAAGCGCGCGGCGGCCATGCCGGTGTAGTGCATGCCGACGATGGCCAGGCCGAGCAGGCCGGCGGCCGCCAGTCGATCAATGCTGCGGGTGTGCTGCGCGCGCAGCCGGAAGGCGACGTACAGGGCGACCCATGAGGCAGCTACTGCGACCAGCAGCGACAGCGCCAGCCAGACCGGGTCGTAGTCGATACCCGGGTTCATGCGCATCGCGGCCATGCCGACGTAGTGCATGCCGGCGATGCCCGTGCCCATCAGCACCGCGCCACCGGCCAGGCGCGGGTGGGGCAGGGTGCGAAGCGAAACCAGCCACAGCGCGAACACCGAGGCAGCGATGGCCATGCCCAGTGAGAGCAGGGTGATCGGCAGGTCGTAGCCCAGCGGGATGGGCAGGTCGAAGGCGAGCATGCCGATGAAGTGCATGGACCAGATGCCCAGGCCCATGGCAAAACCGCCGCCCAGCCGCCACCACCAGGTGGCGCCTTTGCCGGGCGCGGTAACCGTGCGGCCGGCCATGGCCAGCGCGGTGTATGACGCCATCACCGCGACCAGCAGCGAAACGGCTACCAACCACGGGTTGTACGTGCCTACCAGCATTCGTCTTTCTCCCGGACCATCCTGTCGACGGAAAAACTACGTTGGGGCATGGATGAGGCAGGCGGCCCGCACGGCGGCTGCCAGGTGCGGTGTCCCCCTGGGCACCGCCCATTCACTCTAACGCGAACGGATGGGGGAGGGGTAGAGCCGAGCCTATGCTCGGCTTCCTGCTTGGGCCAAAGGCAGCCGAGCATGGGCTCGGCTCCATAAAAGCGCTCGTGGCAAGGTGGGATGGGTAGCGCCGAGCCTATGCTCGGCTTCCTGCCTGGGCCAAAGGCAGCCGAGCGTGGGCTCGGCTCTACAAGTGCGCGTCACCGGGTGACGGCACCCGCCGCTTCGAAGGCGGCGTCGAACAGGCGCTGCACCGGCGGGCCCATCTCACCCATCAGCAGGGCCAGCAGGAACAGGCCCAGCAGCAGCGAGACCGGCAGGCCCAGCTGGATCGGGTTCATTGCGGGCGCTGCACGCGCCAGCACGCCGAAGGCGAGGTTCACCGCCAGCATCGCCACCGTCAGCGGAATGGCCAGGGTGAGGGCGCCGCGCAGGGCGGTCAGCAACAGGGTCGGGGCGATGCTGAAGAAGGCGTTCGGGTCGGGCAGGGGCGCACCGATCGGCAGCGCGCGGTAGCTGTCCACTACCAGCGAGATCAACGCCAGGTGGCCGTTGGCGGTGAAGAACAGCAGGCCGAACAGCAGATAGAACCACTGGCCGATGACGCCGGACGTGCCGCCGCGCAGCGGATCACTCATCTGCGCGAAGGCCAGGCCGGTGCCCTGCGCGACCAGTTCGCCGGCCATGGCGCCGGCCTCGAAGATCAGCCGCAGCATGAAGCCGATGGACACGCCGATGGCGAGTTCACGGGTGATGGTCAGCACGGTGGCGGCGTCGAAGCCGGTCCATTCCGGTACCGGCGGCAGCAGCGGGGCGAGGGCGATGGACAGGGTGCCGGCCAGGATCACGCGGATCCGCTGCGGCACCGCGCGGGTGCCGATCATGGGCATGGCCATCGCCACCGCGCCGATGCGCAGCATCGTCCACAGCACCGTGGCGATCATGCTGAAGGCCTGCAGGCCGTCGGCAGCCATCTGGGTGGCGGCATCCATCAGCGCGTGTTTCCTAGCCGATCAGGTGTGGAATGCGCTGGAACAGCAGCGTGGTGAATTCGACCAGGTGGCCGATCAGCAGGCTGCCCAGCGCGAACAGCACGGCCGTCAACGCAGCGGCTTTGGCAACGAAGGCGATGGTCGGCTCGTTGAGCTGGGTCGCGGCCTGCACAACGCCCACCACCACGCCTACCACCAGCACGGTGAGCAGCAGCGGGCCGGCCACCCACAACACGGTGATCAGGCCGCCACGCAGTTCGGTCAAGGCAAGTTCGGGAGACATCGTTGTTCCATCGGTAGCGCCGGGCCATGCCCGACGGGGCGTGTTTCATTCACGCCGGATTGATTCACGCCGGATTGAAGCTGGCCGCCAACGTACCCACCGTCAGCACCCAGCCATCGACCAGCACGAACAGCAGGATCTTGAACGGGGCCGACACCAGCATGGGCGACAGCATCATCATGCCCATCGACATCAGGACGCTGGCCACCACAAGGTCGATGATCACGAACGGGATGAAGATCAGGAAACCGATCTCGAAGGCGGTCTTCAGTTCACTGGTGACGAACGAGGCCACCAGCACCGGGAACGGGATCGCGTCGGGGCTGGCGTACGTGCCGTGGCCGGCGATGCCGGCGAAGGTCATCAGGTCGGTCTCGCGGATCTGCGCCAGCATGAAGCCGCGCAGCGGCTGCGTGGTCAGCGTCCACGCGGTCTGGAAGTCGATCTCGCCGTTGAGGTAGGGCGCCATGCCCGTGCTCCACGCCTTGTCCCAGGTCGGCATCATGATCATCGCGGTCAGGAACAGGGCCAGGCCCAGCAGCACCTGGTTGGACGGCGTCTGCCCGGTGCCCAGCGCCTGCCGCAGCAGGCCCAGCACGATGATGATGCGGGTAAACGAGGTCAGCACCAACAGCATCGACGGGATCAGAGTGATCGCCGTCATCAGCAGCAGGGTCTGCAACGGCAGGCTGACCGGCTGGCCGCCGATCTTGCCGACGTTGACGTCCGGCAGCGCGGCCGGCGCACCGGGCGCGGCAAACGCCAGCACGGGCAGCAGGCACAGGGCGATCAACAGCAGCCACGACAGAACGGTGGCGGGACGGGTACGGGCGACACGCATGTCAGGGGTCCTTGCGCAGCCGATGTTGCAGCAGCTGGGCGAAATTCGGCAGGTTCTTGAAGTCCGGCACGCGCGGCGGCGCGGGCGGCGGCAGCGGTTCGGAAAGGGTATGCAGCGTATGGATGCTGCCGGCGGTCACGCCCAGCAGCAGCTGCTGGCCATTGACCTCGACCACCACCACGCGCTCCTTGGCGCCAACATTCAGGCTGGCCACCAGCTTCATGCCTTCCGGCGGGCGGAAGCCGCTGCCCGGCATGCGCTTGAGCAGCCAGCCGAGGCCGACCACCAGCGCCAGCACCGCCAGCAGCGCCAGCACCGCGCCGAACAGGCTCGGTGCACTGGCGGCATGCTGGCCGATCTGCGGGGTGGTCTTCGCAGCAGCCTGGGCGGTGGCGAGCAGCAGGTTCAACGCAGTCTCCGGATCCGCTCGCTCGGGCTGACCACATCGGTCAGGCGCACGCCGAAGCGATCGTTGATGACCACCACTTCGCCATGGGCGATCAGGGTGCCGTTGACGAACACATCCAGCGATTCGCCGGCGCCGCGTTCCAGTTCCACCACTGAGCCCTGGTTGAGCTGCAGCAGGTTGCGGATGGGCAGGCGGGCACGGCCGACTTCCAGCGATAGAGTCACCGGCACGTCGAGGATCACGTCCAGGTTCAGGTCCGGGCCGATCGACTCGTCGGCCTCCAGGTTGCCGAACTGGGCCGGGGTCGGTTCGAGGGCGTCGATATCGTTCATTGCGGGTCTTCCTGGATGACGGGTACGCGCGGGCGGGTGCCCGGCGGATGGGTAGCGGTGATCTTCACGGCGTTCATGCCGTTGGCGACGCCGAACTCGCCGGTGAACACCGGGATGTTCTCCACGCACAGCGGCACCTGCGGGTTCAACTCGATCGGCAGGATGTCGCCGACCTTCAGCCGGGTCAGGTCACGCAGGGTCATGCGCTTGCTGGCCAGCACGCTGGACAGGGTCACTTCGGCGATGTTGAGCTGCTCGCGCAGCATCACGCCCCAGCTGGCATCGCGATCGTTGCGGTCGCTCTGGATGCCGGCGTCGAGCAGTTCGCGGATCGGCTCGAGCATCGAGTACGGCAGGGTGACGTGGATATCGCCGCCGCCACCGTCGAGTTCGACGTGCAGGCGGCACACCACCACGTATTCGCGTGGTGTCACGATGTTGGCGAAGTGCGGGTTGATTTCCGAATTGATGTATTCGAAATCCACTTCCATCACCGGCGCCCAGGCCTCGCGCAGGTCGGCGAAGGTCTGCTTCAGCAGCAGCTGGATCACCCGCATTTCGGTAGCGGTGAACTCGCGGCCTTCGATGCGGGTCGGGTAGCGCCCGTCACCGCCGAAGAAGTTGTCGACGATGGCGAATACCAGGGTCGGCTCGAACACGATCAGGCCGGTGCCCCGCAGCGGCTTGAAGCGGATCAGGTTCAGGTTGGTCGGCACATACAGCGAGTGCATGTAGTCGTTGAACTTGATCAGCTCGATGCCACGCACCGAGAGTTCGGCCGAGCGCCGGATCAGGTTGAACAGGCCGATCCGCCACAGGCGCGCGAAACGCTCGTGGACCATTTCCAGGGTCGGCATGCGACCGCGGATGATCCGGTCCTGGCTGGCGAAATCGTACGAACGGGCCTCGCCACTGGGCGCCTCCGGTTCGGTTTCGACCGCGCCACTGTCCACGCCATGGAGCAGGGCATCGATCTCATCCTGGGACAGCAGGTCATTCATCGGGGGCAGCCCTTACTGGGTCACGAAGCTGGTGAACAGCAGATCGTCGGCACCGTTGCTGCCGGTCTCGGCCTTGAGCACCTTCTGCACTTCGGCCAGCGAACTGGCCTGCAGCTTCTGCTTGCCGGCGATGTCGGCGATCTGGTCGGAGGTGACCTGCGAGAACAGCATCAGCAGGCGTGCGCGGATGGCCGGGGCGTGGGTCTTGATCGCTTCCAGCGCGGCCGGATCGCGGGTCATCAGCTGCACTTCCACCTGCAGGTAGCGCGGGCCGTCCATCGAACCGTTGAGGTTGACCACGAAGGCCGGGTCCAGCGCGAAGTACTGCGCCGGGGCCGGCACGGCACCCTTCTTCGGGGCCTCGGCGGTCTTGTCTTCGTGCTTGGACTGGTTGAAGAACCAGACGCCACCACCGGCGGCACCTGCGGCCAGCACGGCCACCAGGGCGGTGATCAACAGCGGACTGCGCGGCTTGGCGGCCTTGTCCTTGTCGGCGGTCTTCTTGGTTTTGTCAGCGGCTGCGGCCACGAGGTGAAGCTCCTGAGGGTTGCTTCACCGGGATATGCAAGGGGCGTGCCGCAGCGCGAGGAGAAGGGTGCGACAGAATTCCGTCGGTGCGTAAAACCGCCGGGCAGGGCCCGGCGCTAGGGTTTACGCGTAGGCGTCCAGCAGCCCGCGCTGGCGCATCAGCTGTGCAGCCGACATCGTGGTGTCGCCCCGCGACGGTTCTCCGTCGCCGCCGCCCAGGTCGCCCATGCCGCCGGGCTGCGCCGACGGACTGCCGTCGCCGCTGTTCTGGTGGCCGACATCGGCATGGGCCAGCTGGAAGCCCTGTTCGCCCAGCAGTTCACGCAGGCGCGGCAGGCTGCTTTCCAGCGCATGGCGCACATCCACTTGCGGGCTGCTGAAGCTGGCGTGGACCTTGTCGCCATTCATCTGCAGGCGCACGTCCACCGGACCCAGGTCTTCCGGGTTCAGGCGGATGTGGGCGTGGCCGATCTTCTGGTCGGCCAGCCAGCCGAGGCGTGCGCCGACCGCCTGGTCGAAGCCGTCGTCACCCAGGGTCGGGGTGGGCGTCGGTTCGCCGTCGAAGACCGGCGTGCTGGCCAGCGCGGCCTTCAGGTCCTGCAGCGCGGCGGGCAATGCGCCCTGCAACGGGACTATCGGGGGGCGATCGCCGATCAGCAGGCCGTCGCTGTCGTCGGCGCCATCCAGCGCCTGCTGGCCGAGGATCATGTCCGGCAGCGGCTGGGTGACGATGTCGCCATCGCTGTCGGCCGCTGCGGTGGTCACGGCTGCGCCGGCGGCCAGCGGCGGTGCGGTGGGCAGCGCCGGAGCAGCGGACGGCAGTGCCGCATCGGCGCCATCGGTGTTCACCACTGGCGCGGTGGCGGCGGCTTCGGCCGGCACGGGCGTGGCCAGTACCAGCCCGGCCAGACCGAGCGGCGGCCACGGCGCATCGTCGCCGTCGGCGCTGTTGTCCTTGTCCGCGTCCTTGTCCTGCGCGGCAGTGGAGGAGGGTGCGTTCGAGGCGGTTGCCTCGGTCGTGCTGGCCTCGCTGTCCTTGCCGCTGGTCCAGGCCTTGTCCGCGCTGTCGTCCGGGTTGGGTGATGCACTGCCTGGCGAGGCGCCCGGCTTGGCCGGGGGCGCGTTGCTGGCAGGCTTCGCTTGGGTGTCGGCCGCGGGCGGGCCCTGCAGCATCCGCCCGAAATCCTTGCCGCTGCCGGTGCTGCGCGCGGGGCTGGCGGTGCTGCCGGTGCTGCTGGCGGTGCCGATGCTGCTGGACAGTGCGGAGGGCATCACGTGCGGCCTCCCTGCTCGCCGCCGTCCGGTTCCGCCGTCTGCGCCAGGCGTGCGCGGCGGGCGCCGATGTCATCCATCTCGCGCTGGTCGCGGCGGTCGGTCACCACCTTTTCCTGGGCGCGGTAGCTTGCGGCCAGCTGTTCCAGCACGGCCTTGTCGCGGCTGGCCAGGATCAGGCGCGCGCGTTCGGCTTCCACCTTCTCGCGGTTGCCGTTCACCGTGGCCTGCTGCTGTTCCACCGCACTGTCGAGGCGGTCGAGGAAGGCGCGGCGGTTGAGCAGCTGGGCCGGGCTGGTCGCAGCCATCTGCGCGTTCGCATACTCCTCGGCGTAGCGGCGAAGCTCGTCCAGGCGCGAGAGGTGGGTATCGAGCACGCGCTGGCGCTCGGCCAGGTCGCGGGCCACGGCGTCTTCGTGTTCCTGGGCGCGCTTCAGCAGGGGATCGATGCGCTTGGACTGTGTCATGGTTCGGCTCTCTTAATCCACCAGGCGCTGCAGCGCCGCCTGGCTGTGCGGAAGATCAGCGGCCTTGGCCACGTCCTGGCCGAGAAACTCCATGATTTCCGGCCAGCGTTCCAGGGCTTCGTCGGTGGCGGCATCGTTGCCGCGCTGGTACGCACCGATCGCGATGAGGTCGCGGTTGGAGGAATAGGCCGAGACCAGGCGCTTGAGCTTGCGGATGCGCAGGCGCCACGGTTCGTCGGCGATTTCCGTGACCACGCGGCTGACCGACGATTCAACGTCGATGGCCGGGTACAGGCCGCTGTCCGCCACCCGGCGCGACAGCAGGATGTGGCCGTCGAGGATGGCGCGCGCCGCATCGGCGATCGGGTCCTGCGGGTCATCGCCCTCGGTCAGCACGGTGTAGAAGGCGGTGATCGAGCCGCGCCCCTTGGCACCGTTGCCGGCGCGTTCGACCAGCGCCGGCAGCTTGGCGAACACCGACGGCGGGTAGCCGCGGGTGGTCGGCGGTTCGCCCACCGACAGGCCGATCTCGCGCTGCGCCTGGGCGAAGCGGGTCAGCGAATCCATCAGCAGCAGCACGTTCAGGCCCTGGTCGCGGAACCACTCGGCGATGGCGGTGGCGCGGTAGGCGCCGTGCAGGCGTGCCAGCGGCGGTCGGTCGGCCGGACTGGCCACCACCACCGCACGGCGCAGTCCTTCCTCGCCCAGCGTGGTCTCGACGAAATCGCGGACTTCGCGGCCACGTTCACCAATCAGGCCGACGACGATCACGTCGGCGGCGGTGTAGCGGGTCATCATGCCCAGCAGCGTCGATTTACCGACACCGGAGCCTGCGAACAGGCCCACGCGCTGCCCGCGGCCGATCGGCAGCAGGGCGTTGATGGCACGCACGCCGACGTCCAGCGGCTGGGTGATCGGCTCGCGCGCGAGCGGGTTGATCGAGACACCGGCCATGCCGACGTGGCCTTCAGCACGGATCGGGCCCTTGCCGTCCAGCGGAACGCCATCACTGTCGATCACGCGGCCGAGCAGGCCTTCGCCCACTTCCACGCCGCCACGGCGCGCAGACGGCACCACGCGAGCGTTCGGCAGCAGGCCATGCAGTTCGGCGCTGGGCATCAGGTAGGTGCGTTCACCGGCGAAGCCGACCACTTCGGCGTCGACCCAACCGCCATCGACCACTTCCACCTTGCAGCTGGCACCCAGCGGCGCCTCGCAGCCCACGGCTTCCAGGGTCAGGCCGACCGCGCGGCGCAGCACACCCTCACGGATCAGCCCGCGGCCGTGCGTGGTATCCACGCGCAGGCCATCCAGGCGGCGGGCCAGGCGCAGGTTGCGGGCCACGGCCCAGTCGGTCGGCGGCGGGGGCAGGTTCGATTCCGGGGTCATGGCGTGGCTCCAGTCTGGCGGATCACCGCATCGAGTGCGCCACGCAGGCGCGCTTCCAGGGTGCCGTCGATGCGCACCGCTTCGGCGTGCACGCGCAGGTCGCCGCGGCTCAGGCTGGTGTCGGGCACCAGGCGTTGGGTCGGGCTGAGGGTCATCAGCGGCGCGAGCGCGGCGATGTCGTCCGGGTGCAGGCGCACTTCCACGTCGCGTGTGTTGCCGCCAACCGCATCCACCGCTTCGCCCACCAGCTGCGCCAGCAGGGCCGGGTCGGCCTCGTAGGCGCGACCGACAAGGGCGCCCGCGATGCGCACCGCCAGTTCGCCCAGTGCGCCGACCACTTCGTTCTCCAGCCGTGCCAGCGGCCGGCTGAAGTTGTCGAGGATGCCTTCCATCTGTGCGACCAGGCGGCGTACCTCGGCTTGGCCCTGGCCATAGCCATCGGCGTGGCCGTGCTGGAAACCTTCCTTCTCGGCACTGTCCTGGATCGCCTGGATTTCCTCCAGGGTCGGCAGTTGCAGCACCGGTTCCGGCTCGTGCTCGGGGTCCGGTTCGGTGAGCTCGAGGACATCTTCCTGCTCCAGCGGCGCTTGCGGCTGGGCCAGCAGGTCGGGGGCAAGCCAGCGCACGACATTGCTCACAGCATGGCCTCCGCGCTGCCACCGATGGTGACGGTGCCCTCATCGGCCATGCGCTTGACGATGGCCAGGATCTCGCGCTGCGCGCCTTCCACGTCGGACAGGCGCACCGGGCCGCGGGCTTCCATGTCTTCCAGCAGGATCTCGGCCGCACGCTGCGACATGTTGCGGGTGATCTTGTCGCGCACCTTGATGTCGGCGCCGCGCAGGGCCAGGCCCAGGCGTTCGCCGCTGACTTCGCGCAGCACCAGCTGCATCTCGCGGTCGTCCAGGTCCACCAGGTCGTCGAAGACGAACATCAGGTCCTGGATGCGGCCGCTGAGCGGCGCATCGATGCGCGCGATCTCGCCCAGGATGGCCTGGTCCTGGCCGCTTTCCATGAAGTTGAGGATGTTGGCCGCGCACTGCACGCCGCCGATGTTGGACGACTTCAGGTTCTGGTTGCCGGCGAACTGGCGCTCCATGATCTCGTTCAGTTCATTCAGCGCGTTCGGAGGAATGCCGTCCAGGGTGGCGATGCGCAGCAGCACGTCGACGCGGGTGCGGTCGGGCAGCAGCTTCAGCGCGTCGGCGGCCTGGTCGGTTTCCAGGTGGGCCATCACGATGGCGATGATCTGCGGGTGCTCATTGCGCACCAGGTCGGCGACGGCGCGCGGGTCCATCCACTTCAGCGCGTCCAGGCCGGTGGTGTTGCGGCCCAGCAGGATGCGGTCGATCAGGCCGCTGGCCTTCTCGGTGCCCAGCGCCTGGATCAGCATGTTGCGGATGTAGTCGTCCGAGCCCACGCCCAGCGAGGTCTTCGAACCCAGTTCCTGGTTGAACTGGTCCATGACCCGGCCCACCTGCTCCCGGGTGATGTCAGTCATGGTCGCCATGGCGATGCCGATCTTCTGCACTTCCTTGGGTTCCATGTGGCGCAGCACTTCGGCCGCGTCCAGTTCACCCAGCGACAGCAGCAGCACGGCAGCGCGCTGCACGCCGGTCAGTTGCACGTCAGTCATTGGCCACCCAGCCCTTGACCACCTGGGCCACGCGCTTGGAATCGGTCTTCACGGCTTCACGCGCCATCCGCAGTCGTTCCTCATAAGAATCCACCGGCAGGGCCAGGGGATCCGCACCGGCCAGGCTGACGCGGTCTGCGCCCAGCGCCGGCAGCGGCGTGCCATCGTCATCCACCAGCTGTACGTCTGCGGTGTGCGGCTCCAGCTCGGTGTTCTCGTTCTTCCTGTTCTGCCCGGTGATACCGCGCAGGGCAGGGCGCAGCACGCCGAACAGCAGCGCCAGCACCACCACCGCGCCCAGCACCATGCGACCGGCGTCGAACACCCACGGCAGTTCCCACCAGGCGGGGCCTTCCACCGGGGTGGTGTCGCGCACGAACGGCGCGTTCATCACCGACACGGTGTCGCCACGCTCGGCATTGAAGCCCACCGCCTGCTTCACCAGCGCCTCGACGCGGGTCAGTTCAGCGGCCGCCAGCGGCTGCGGGGTGACCTTGCCGTTGGCACCGGCGCGCGGCACGTTGTCCACCAGCACCGCCACCGAGACGCGCTTGATGCGGCCAGCCGGCTGACGGGTGTGCTGCAGGGTACGGTCCAGCTCGTAGTTGCGGGTCGCGTTCTTGCTGCTTTCGGTCGGGGTCTGCGCGGTCGGCGGTGCGGCCTGCTGGCCCGGCGGGCTGTTGCTGGTCGCGCCCGGCACGCCCTGCGGGCCCGGGGTGCTGCTGGTGTTCTCGCTCATCTGCTCGCTGCGCAGCTTCTGCGGTTCACCGTTGTAGAGTTCGCGGGCTTCCTCGGTCACCGAAAAGTCCATGTCCACGCTCACTTCCGGGTTGACGCGGCCGGGGCCGGTCATCGGTTCCAGCAGCTCGCGGATGCGCTGGTTGAACGAGGTTTCCTGGCGGCGCACCTGCTCGAACTGGGCGGCGTTGACCGCCGCTTCGCTGTTCGGATCGCTGACGCTGAGCATGCGGCCGCTCTGGTCGACGATGGTCACCCGTTCCGGCGCAAGATCGGGAATGGCGGCGGCCACCATGTGCACGATGGCATCGACCTGGCTGCGTTCCAGCTGCTGGCCGCCACGCAGTTCCAGAGTGACCGAGGCGCTGGCCACGTCACGCTGGCGGGTGAAGGCGCTGGGCTTGGGAATGGCCAGGTGCACGCGCGAATCGCGCACCGGGCGCAGGGTGTTGATGGTGCGCGACAGTTCGGTTTCCAGCGCGTGCTGGTAGCGCGCACTTTCGACGAACTGGCTGACGCCGAAGCCGGGGTCACGTTCCATCAGCTCGAAGCCGAGCTTGCCGCTGTCGGTCAGGCCGGAACCGGCCAGCTTCAGGCGCGCATCGTGCAGGTTCTTTTCCGGCACGGTGATGCCACCGGTGGCCGGGTCCAGCTCGAACGGAATCTGTGCCGCACGCAGCAGGTCGGTGGCTTCGGCGGTCGCCTTCTGGTCCAGGCCGGTGTACAGCGGGACCATGCCGGGCTTCTGCGACCAGAAGAACACGAACAGGCCTGCCGCCACCGCCACCGAGATCATCGCCATCAGGCCGAGGCGGCGGGTGATCTGCAGACTCTGCAGGCGGTCGAACCACTGCCCGGCCTTTTCGGCGTTCAGGGTTTCCTTGGAGAGCGTCAGTGCCATGCGTCAATGTTCCTTACAGCGGCATGTTCATCACGTCCTGGTAAGCCTGGACGAGACGGTTGCGGACTTCCACGGTGGCGCGGAAGGCGATCTGGGACTGCTGCGAGGCGACCATCACCTTGGCCAGGTCGGCGCCGGGTTCGCCCAGTTCGAAAGCCTTGGCCAGGGCGCCGGACTTCTGCTGGGCGTCGTTGACGCCGGCGATGGCACCGCGCAGGGTCTCGGTGAAGCTGGCGGGCTGGACCTGCGATGCATCCAGGACCGAGCCGGGCAGGGCATTGCTGCGCGGCGCTTCGGCCAGCGGGTTGAGCGCCGCCGGCTGTCCCATCTGGGTCTGATAGGAGCGGATCTGGGAAAGAATCGAAGTGACGGAGTGGGACATCTGCAACGGTTCCAGAAACAGGGATGGGGGTGTTCGCTGGAACAGGTGCAAGTGGCGTGCCGAAACCGGTTTTCGATTCAGTGTCGTGAGGATTGTGGATGTGCTGGCAGGGCTTGCAGCCCTGCACCTGCTCAACGTCAACTTCAACGTCAACGTCAACGGCGGGGATGGCGGGGTGGGTCCGGTTGAGGGGGACGCCGTAAACCCGTCCATGGGGGCTTGGTCGCGGCATCCATGCCGCTCAAACCCCCTCAACC
>NZ_QETL01000079.1:0-19228 GCF_003105135.1 Stenotrophomonas sp. SPM
CAGGACACGCGGTAAATACGTCCATGTAGCTCGTAGGCGCCGTCCGTGGCGCCTACGGTCCTGCACGGCCATGCCCTCCGCCTCTGGACACATTCCCGCGAGCGCGGTGCGCTTCAGCGCCGATCACCCGCCCCTGGTAGCTGCCAACCTTGGTTGGCACAGCTTTTGATTCTGCTTTTTGCTTCTTTCTTTTGAATTTCCGCTCTCGTTCCGCGCGCGCAGGAAACTGTCCGGAGGCGGAGGGCTACCGCAGGCAGGACCGTAGGCGCCGCGTAACGATCAACCGTTACTCCTCCAGATACCCCGCCCCACCCAGCTGCCGGGCCTGCCGCTGTATCCACGTCGCCCGCCGCTGCACGTACGGCCCCGGCTTGGCCGCGTTGTACCGCCGCGGCGCCGGCAGCACCGCCGCCAAGCGGGCACTTTCGCTTGGTGCCAGCCGCGCCGCGTCCTTGCCCCAGAATTT
The DNA here is from genome assembly GCF_003105135.1 of Stenotrophomonas sp. SPM. NCBI lineage: Bacteria > Pseudomonadati > Pseudomonadota > Gammaproteobacteria > Lysobacterales > Lysobacteraceae > Stenotrophomonas > Stenotrophomonas sp. SPM. Next base: position 467 of record NZ_QETL01000079.1, read on the forward strand.
CTGCGCCGCCGCCTGCGCGCCATACACGCCATCACCGAACTCGGCGATGTTGGCGTACATCTCCAGGATGCGTTCCTTCGGCCAGAACGCCTCGATCAGCACCGTGTACCAGACCTCCAGTCCCTTGCGGATCCAGCTGCGGCCCTGCCAGAGGAACAGGTTCTTGGCCACCTGCTGGCTGATCGTGCTGGCCCCGCGCAGGCGCCCGCCCTTGGCGTTGTGGTCACGCGCCTTTTCGATGGCCTGCAGGTCGAACCCGTTGTGCTCGGGGAAGCGCTGGTCCTCGGCGGCTACCAGCGAGATCGGCAGGCTCGGCGCCATCTGGCCCAGGTCGCGCCACTGGTAATGCAGCCGGTAGGACCAGTCGCCCTCGCCCAGTGCCTCGCCATAGCGCCACAGCATCACCGTGGACAGCGGCGGGTCGATGAAGCGCAGCACCAGCACCTGCAGGCAGCTGAAGCCCACGAACAGTACCGGCAGCCACAGCAGCCGCTTCCAGCGCCAGCGTCGGCGGGCCGGCGTGGTCGCCACGGCCTGCACGGCCTCCACCTTGTCCTGCTCTCCCCCTGCCCCCATTACTGGTGCATCCTTCTCATGCCTGGTTGTCGGCGCATTATCCGGCAACCGCCCCTGTTTACGCGCGATGTGAGCCGATGACCGCCCAAACCGATTCCCTGATCCGCTTCCTGCTGCCCGACGCCGGCGTCCGTGGCGTGCACGTGCAACTGAAGGCCACCTGGCAGGAAATCCTGTCCCACGCCGTATACCCGGACAATGCCGCCGAACTGCTCGGCGAGGCCTGCGTGGCCTCGGCCCTGTTCACCGGCCACACGAAGGTGGACGGCCGCCTGTCCATCCAGCTGCGCAGCAACACCGGCCTGCGCACCCTGTTCGCCGAGTGCACCGCCGTCGGTACCCTGCGCGGCATCGCCCAGCTGGCCGAAGGCGCCGACGCGCCGCGCGACCTGTCCAGCCTGGGCAGCGACGCCCTGCTGGCGATCACCATCGAGAACCCCGGCCTGGATCCGCGCGAACCGCAGCGCTACCAGAGTTTGGTCGGCCTGACCGCGCCAGCGCTGGATGAGGCCTTCGAGGACTACTTCCGCCAGTCCGAACAGCTGCCGACCCGCCTGCTGCTGGCCGCTGACCGCAACGGCGCCGTGGGCCTGCTGCTGCAGAAGCTGCCCGGCGACGAAGGCGACGACGACGGCTGGGCTCGCGCCAGCGCCCTGTTCGACACGCTGGGCAAGGCCGAACTGCTGGCCACCCCGGCCGAGCAGATGCTGCACCGCCTGTTCCACGAGGAGAAGCCGGAACTGATGGGCAGCAAGCCTTTGGCCTTCGGCTGCTCCTGCTCGCACGAGCGGGTCGCCTCGATGCTGGTCTCCCTGGGCGAGGAAGAAGCCCGCGCGGCCGCCGAAGACACCGGCGCGGTGGAAGTCCGCTGCGAATTCTGCGGACGGGAGTATCACTTTCCGTTGACGGAGTTCGGCATACTGTTCCACGGTGCCGAGGGGACTGTACCGGCACCTGAACGACTTCAATGAATGGGCAGGTCTTGTGTTCTGGGGAGGATCAAGGCTTGTTAAGATTTCATAAACACCCTAGGATCGAGTTCCCGCCCCAGCGGGAACTTCCGTTGTCCGTCACTGTCTGAACTGGTCCGATGCGTACTTTCCTGCGTCTACCGCTGGCCCTGCTGATCGCCCTTGGCGCGATCACGGGCGCGCATGCGCAGAGCAAGGACACCCGCACCGTGCTGCCGGTCTGGAACAAGGGCAGCGGCAAGGTCGAGGCCCTGCTGTACCTGGAACCGACCGGCGAACAGGCCGCAGGTGCCCGCTGGCACTTCGGCCGCAACTCGCTGGACGCTGCCTTCGGCCTGTCCTCCGGCGATTCGCTGGGCCTGCTGTGCAGCAACAGCAGCGGCAGCAGCATCAGCGGGTTGGCCAGCCACTGCATGCTGGCCAGTCTGGGCGATGACGATGATGCAATCGGTGCCAACAACCGCCGCCTGACCGGTACCGCCGCACTCAACCGCGGCAACAACCGCCTGGGCATCACCGCCGGTACCGGCCGCGAGACCCTGCCGGCCTGGCTGGCCTCGCCGAACAAGACCCCGGCCCTGCGTGGCGAACAGAACGACCTGACCGTGTTCGCCCAGCGCAACATCGGCCGCGAAGGCTTCGTGTCCATCGCCGGTACCTACGCCAAGGCGCGCCTGGTGCCGATCTCCGATGCATCGCCCGCCCTGATCGACCGCTGGGACAGCAAGAGCCTGAGCCTGGGTGCCGGCTACGGCAATTTCACCGGCAGCATCATCGGCCGCGTGGTCGACGTTCCCGGCAAGCCGGGCAAGTGGGAAGGCCTGGGCATCGGCCTCACCTGGCGTACCCCGTGGTCGGGCCAGCTGACCGTCGGCGCCGAGAACGTGGTCAGCCGCGGCAAGAATCCGTTCTCCCCGCGCAACGAAAGCAACGACGACGGCACCGTGCCGTACGTTCGCTACGAGCAGGACCTGTAAGCGGTCCAACGTCGTACGACATCGACTGGATGAAAGAAGGGGCGCCTGCGGGCGCCCTTCCTGTTTCCGCAGGTAACGTGTTCGTTAAACGCCCGCACGTCGTTACATATCGAAATATTACGAAATGTATCAACACAAACATTTTTTCAGACGAAACGATACTCAAATGAGCCGAGTGTCCCAGTCATGTACCACAAGTCATTGAATCGTAAAGATTCCCGGGCATTGACACGGACTGGCACAGCTGAAGTTAACGTAGCTTTAATTTTCTGGAGGGCGCCGTTACTATCGATTCAGCCTCGCGTTTTTTTGGAACGACATTTTGCGTTCCGCACGCAGGCAATAACCCAGCCAAGATTTCCTTGGAGAGAGAGAGCCAATGAACTTCAAGTCCAACAAGCTGCGTGATGCGGTCGTCATCGCGCTGGTCGCCGGTGCATCCGTCGCGACCGCACAGGCGCAGGAGGCCACCTCGGGTGCGACCAACCTGGATCGCATCCAGGTCACCGGTTCGCGCATCCGCTCGGTTGACGTCGAAACCGCCCAGCCGATCTTCACGGTGTCCTCCGAGGACATCAAGAAGTCCGGTCTGGTCAGCGTCGGCGACATCCTGCAGAACCTCACCGTCTCCGGCACCCAGACCTTCAGCAAGGCCGCCGTGCTGACCTCCAACCCGGAACAGGGCGGCCAGTACGTGAACCTGTACAACCTGGGCGAGCAGCGCACCCTGGTGCTGGTCAACGGCAAGCGTTGGACGTCCAGCCTGGCTGGCTTCACCGACATGTCCACCATCCCAGCCTCGCTCATCGAGCGCATCGAAGTGCTGAAGGACGGCGCCTCGGCGATCTACGGCTCCGACGCCATCGCCGGTGTGGTCAACATCATCCTGCGCACCAATTTCGAAGGTGCGGAAGTCTCGGCCCTGATCGGCCAGAACGGCCGTGGCGACGGTCAGAAGGAAGCCTACTCCTTCACCATGGGTGCCTCCAGCGATCGCGCTTCGATCCTGTTAGGCGCCAGCTACACCAAGGAAGACCCGGTCTTCTCCAAGGACCGTGCGCTGACCCGCACCACCTACGGTCCGGATCATCCGCTGGATGCGCTCAGCGCCACCGGCCCGTGGGGCCGCTTCACGTTCGGTGGCAATACCTACATCCTGAACCACACCGGCTCGTATGACGGCCAGGGCGTGGGCGCTGATTCGCGCGATCTTGCGAACTACCACAACGCCGTGACGGTTGACGACCGTTTCAACTCCACCCAGCAGATGATGCTGGCCCAGGAGACCGAAACGAAGTCGATCTTCACCGCCGGCAGCTTCGAGATCAATGACTACGTGACCTTCAAGTCCACGGTCATGTACTCCGAGCGCAACTCCGAGCGCCAGGTCGCCGGCTACCCGATGAGCGCCAACGCGCAGCCGACCTATCCGGTCTACATCAGCGGCCAGAGCTACTACAACCCGGTCGGCCAGGACATCACCAACTGGTTCCGCCGCACGATCGAAATCCCGCGCATCTCGCGCAACGACGTGAAGAGCTACCACTTCGATGCCGCCTTGGAAGGCGCGTTCGATGTGGGCACCCACGGCTGGAACTGGGATGCAGGCATCAACTACAACAAGTTCGATGTCACCCAGATCAGCACCGGCAATCTCAACCTGCTGGCACTGGAAAAGGCCTTGGGCCCGTCGTTCCTCAATGCACAGGGCGTGGTCCAGTGCGGTACCGCTGCAAACCCGATCGCGCTGGGCACCAGCCTGTCGGCCGGCCAGTGCACCCCGTTCGACGTGCTGGGCGGCCCGTCGGCCTCCACCGCCGACGCGCTGAAGTACATCAACACGCTCGGCCAGGCGACCCAGCAGAGCGTCAGCAAGCAGTACTTCGCCAACATCACCGGTGGTCTGTTCGACATGCCGGGCGACGCAGGCGAGTTCGCCTTCGCGGCAGGCGTCGAGCACCGTGAAGTGTCCGGTTACGACAACCCGGACCAGCTGTCGGCCGCCGGTTACACCACCGATCTGGCTGCAGGTGCCACGTCCGGCAAGTACAAGACCGACGAGGTGTACCTGGAGCTGATGATCCCGCTGCTGAAGGACGTTCCATTCGCCAAGGAGCTGTCGTTCGACGTCGCTTCCCGCTATTCGGACTACGACCGCTTCGGCGACACCACCAACAGCAAGTTCAGCCTGACCTGGAAGCCGGTTGAAGACCTGCTGGTCCGTGCCACCTACGGCAAGGGTTTCCGTGCCCCGACCCTGGATGACACCTTCGGTGGCGGCTCGCAGACCTTCGATGACCTGACCGATCCGTGCGATGCCCGCTTCGGGCAGTTGGACAACCCGGTTGCAGCTGCCCGCTGCGCCGGCGAAGGCCTGGCACCGACCTTCCGCCAGACCGACAACGCTGGCGTGCCGGTTGCCGCGCGTGAAACCCAGGGCAATGCGCCGTTCCAGGCCGGCGTCGGCAACGCCGACCTCGAGCCGGAATACAGCAAGACCCGTACCGTGGGCCTGGTCTTCAGCCCGCGCTGGGTGCAGGGCTTGGACTTCTCGCTGGACTGGTACAAGATCAGCATCTCCAATGTGATCACTGCGGTCAGCGCGACCTACGTGCTGAACCAGTGCTACAACGGCGTGACCTCGTTCTGTAACTACAGCCGTGATGCCACCACCGGCCAGATCGTGACCCTGAGCCGCGGCAACGCGAACCTGGGCGCCCTGGAAACCGAAGGCTACAACTTCGTCGCCAACTACCGCCTGCCGGAGTTCGCAGCCGGCCAGTTCTCGCTCCGCCTGGACAGCAACTACCTGGTCTCGCTGCGCCAGCAGTCCGACAACGGCGCACCGTGGGATGAGTACGCCGGCTACTGGAACTCGCCGCGCGTGCGCGCCACCCTCGGCGTCAACTGGGCCAAGGGCGACCTGTCGGCCAGCTGGAACCTGCGCTACTACGGCGGCTACCGCGACTTCTGCTACGACGATGACTCGTGCAACGACCCGGATTACCGCACCCCGAACAACGGTTGGGGCGGTGGCGTGGGCGCCAACAAGAAGGGTTCGATCAGCTTCCAGGACGTTTCGCTGACCTGGGCTGCCCCCTGGAATGGTTCGGTCACCGTCGGTGCCCGCAACATCTGGAACAAGCAGCCGCCGATCACCATCTCGCTGACCAACAACAGCTCGTCGTCGATCGACCCGATGCTGGACTACGACCGTTACCTGTTCATGCAGTACACCCAGCGCTTCTGATCAAGGCCGGGCAAGCGTAGTAAAACACCAGGACGGGGCCCTTCGGGGCCCTGTTTCTGTTGGGGGGCCCCGGCCACGCAGGACACGTGGCAGAAACGACAGGCACGAAAAAGGCCGCAGCGGAACTGCGGCCTCGTGCGGGTACCCGGCGCGCCCGACTCAGCCGTTCGGGATCAGCGTCTCGATCAGGTGCTCGACGTAGGCTTCGAAATCCTCGCGTGCCTGCTTCGGCTGCTGCAGCTGCAGCGACAGCTGCAGGAAGCCGACATAGGCAGCGTAGGCCAGCCGGGCGCGATGGCGTGCATCGGTCGAACTGAGCCCGGCCTGGCGGAACGAGGCCACCAGGTAATCCAGGCGCCGCTGCGAGACCCGGTCGATCACCGGCCGCACCATCGGGTGGTCCAGCGCCTTCAGCAGCTCGCTGTAGATGATGTGCGGCTGCACTTCGTGCGCCACCATCTGGAACAGCTGGCGCAGGCGCGCACGCGGATCAGGCACGTCTTCGAGGCTGCCGAAGACCTGCTCCTGTTCGAACAGTTCCCAGCGTTCAAGCGCGGCCTGCAGCAGTGCATCGCGCGAGGGGAAGTGCCAGTAGAAGCTGCCCTTGGTCACGCCCAGGCGGCGCGCCAGCGGCTCCACGGCGACGGCGCCCACACCTTGTTCAGCGATCAGATCGAGGGCCGCCTGTGCCCAGTCTTCGGCACTGAGGCGGCTGTTGCGGCCGGCACGCGGTTCGCCGGCAGAAGCGTCAGGTTGATTCATGGGGTGATTTAACCATACGGCGGGGTTCGTTGCAGTACGCCGTTGCGGCCGAAACCGTCGCGGGGCGGACGGTGGCGCCTTCCGCAGCGCACCATACTGCATGGTATTGACTTCCGCCACCAGCCATCCATACTAACGAGTATGGTTACGTCCCCTACTCCCGCCGCGTTCCACGACCTGCGTCTGGAGGCGGCCCATGGCGCCCATCTGGCGGCCACGGCCAGCGACCACGGTCGCCGCGGCCGCGTGCTGTTCGCCCATGGCTTCGGCCAGACCCGGCATGCGTGGAATGCCACTGCACGGGCGCTGTCTGCCGCCGGCCTGCAGACGCTGGCCTACGATGCGCGCGGCCACGGCGATTCGGACTGGAACGCCGCCGACCTGCCCTACCACGGCGAGCAGTTTGCCGATGACCTGATCGTGCTGGCCGGCGAGCAGCCGCGCCCGCCGGTGCTGGTTGCCGCCTCGATGGGCGGCCTGTTCGGCCTGCTCGCCGAATCGCGCTGGCCGGGCCTGTTCTCGGCGATGGTGCTGGTCGACATCACCCCGCGCTGGGATACCGCCGGCGTCGAGCGCATCCTCGCCTTCATGACCGCCCATCCCGATGGCTTCGCCTCGCTGGCCCAGGCCGCGGATGTGATCTCCGCCTACCTGCCGCACCGCCCGCGCAAATCCGAGCAGTCGCTGCGCGCGCTGCTGCGCGAGGACGGGCACGGCCGCTGGCGCTGGCACTGGGATCCGCGCCTGGTGGCCGAACTGGCGCGCGACAGCGAGCAGCACCAGGATGCACTGGCCGAGGCCGCGCGCCAGGTGAAGTGCCCGTTGCTGCTGGTCAGTGGTGGCCGCAGCGATCTGGTCACGCCGCAGACCGTCGCCGAATTCCTGGCACTGGCGCCGCACGCGCGCCACGTACCGTTGCCGCAGGCCACGCACATGGTCGCCGGTGATGACAACGACGCCTTTACCGCTACTGTGTTGGACTATCTGGACGTGTTGCCCGCAGCGGATGCTGCAGCTTCGTCCGCCACAAACGAGCACGTCACCGGAGCACGCTCATGAGCATCGTTCTTCCCTTCCTCGCCCTGCTGCTGGCAGGCGCGTTCGTCGCCTACCACCGCATGCGCCTGCTGACCTGGACGCTGATCAGCCTGGCCCTGCTGGCCGTCTGCTGGTTCGTGCCGTACGTCAACCAGACCGCCACGATCGTTGCTGCCGCCGTGCTGGCGGTGATCGCCGTGCCGCTGCTGCTGCCGTTCATCCGCAAGCCGCTGCTGACCGGCCCGATGATGAAGGTGTTCCGCAAGGTGCTGCCGCCGCTCTCGCAGACCGAGCGCATCGCGCTGGAAACCGGCTCGGTCGGTTTCGAAGGCGAGCTGTTCACCGGCGACCCGGACTGGAACATCCTGCTGAACTACCCCAAGCCACAGCTGACCGCTGAAGAACAGGCCTTCCTCGATGGCCCGGTGGAAGAGCTGTGCACGATGGTCAACGATTGGGAAATCACCCACGTCCATGCCGACCTGCCGCCGGAACTGTGGGCCTTCATCAAGAAGAACAAGTTCTTCGGCATGATCATCCCGAAGGAATACGGTGGCCTCGGCTTCTCCGCGCTGGCCCACCACAAGGTCATCCAGAAGCTGGCCTCGGTGTCCTCGGTGGTCAGCTCCACCGTCGGCGTGCCGAACTCGCTGGGCCCGGGTGAACTGCTGGTGCATTACGGCACCCAGGAGCAGAAGGACCAGTACCTGCCGCGCCTGGCCGATGGCCGCGAAGTGCCCTGCTTCGGCCTGACCGGTCCGTTCGCCGGTTCCGACGCTACCTCGATTCCCGATTACGGCATTGTCTGCAAGGGCGAGTGGAACGGCGAGCAGGTGCTCGGCGTCAAGCTGACCTTCGACAAGCGCTACATCACCCTGGCCCCGGTCGCCTCGCTGATCGGCCTTGCCTTCCGCATGTACGATCCCGATGGCCTGATCGGTGAGACCCGCGACATCGGCATCACCCTGGGCCTGCTGCCGCGCGATACCCCCGGCGTGGAAATCGGCCGTCGCCACTTCCCGCTGAACTCGACCTTCCAGAACGGTCCGATCAAGGGCAAGGATGTGTTCATCCCGCTGACCCAGCTGATCGGTGGCGCTGCGATGGCCGGCAAGGGCTGGAACATGCTCAACGAGTGCCTGGCCGTGGGCCGCTCGATCACCCTGCCCTCCACCGCCAGCGGCGGTGCCAAGGCCGGCGCAGCGGTCACCGGTGCCTACGCACGCATCCGCAAGCAGTTCGGCCTGTCGGTCGGCCGCTTCGAGGGCGTGGAAGAAGCGCTGGCCCGCATCGGCGGCAAGGCCTACAAGATCAGCGCGCTGTCGCAGGCCACTGCGGCGGCGGTCGACCGTGGCGACGTGCCGTCGGTGCCGTCGGCCATCGCCAAGTACCACTGCACCAGCATGAGCCGTGAAGTGATCTCGGACATGATGGACGTCATCGGCGGCAAGGGCATCATCCTCGGGCCGCGCAACTTCGCCGGTCGCAGCTGGCAGGCCGCGCCGATCGCGATCACCGTGGAAGGCGCCAACATCATGACCCGCAGCCTGCTGATCTTCGGCCAGGGTGCGATCCTCTGCCACCCGTGGGTGCTGAAGGAAATGAAGGCCGCGCAGGATCCGGACACCCGTGCCGGCCTGCAGGACTTCGACCGCAGCCTGTTCGGCCACATCCGCTATGGCATCTCCAATGCCGTACGTTCGTTCTGGTTCGGCCTCACCGGTGCGCGCTTCGGTGCCGCCCCCGGCGACGCCTACACCCGCCGCTACTTCCGCAAGCTGGACCGCTACTCGGCCAACCTGGCGCTGATGGCCGACATCTCGATGATGACCCTCGGCGGCAAGCTGAAGTTCAAGGAATCGCTGTCCGGCCGCCTGGGCGACGTGCTGAGCCATGTCTACATGACCAGCGCCATGCTCAAGCGCTACCACGACGAAGGCGCGCCGCAGGCCGACCAGCCGCTGCTGGCGTGGGCCTTCCATGACAGCGTGCACAAGATCGAAGAGTCGCTGTCGGCGGCCCTGCGCAACTTCCCGATCCGTCCGATCGGCTGGCTGATGTGGGCGCTGATCTTCCCGCTGGGCCGTCGTGCCGAAGCCCCGGGTGACCGCCTCAGCCGTCGTGTCGCTGCCCTGCTGATGGCCCCGAACGAAGCCCGCGACCGTCTGGCCAGTGGCGTGTTCCTGACCCCGTGCGAGAACAACCCGGGTGGCCGCATCAACAGCTACCTGAGCAAGGCGATCATGGCCGAGCCGGTGGAGCGCAAGTTCCTGAAGGCGCTGAAGAGCAAGGGCATCGAAGCGCTGGACTTCAAGGCACAGCTGGACGAGGCCGTGGCCGAAGGCGTGATCACCCAGGACGAGCGCAGCCTGCTGGAAGAACTGCGCACGCTGACCCTGGACACCATCACCGTGGACGACTTCGACACCCACGAACTGCGCGCGGCCAGCTACTACGACCGCCAGCACAAGGACCCACATTCGCAGGCAGCCTGATCGCCTGCGTCAAGCGCACACGGAAACGGCGGGCCTCGGCCCGCCGTTTTTTGTTTGTTGTAGAGCCGAGCCCATGCTCGGCTGAGGCCGCGACGCGGAAAAGCAGCCGAGCGTGGGCTCGGCTCTACCAAGCGATTACGCCGGCACGAACCACCACGCCACCGCCGCCAGCAGGGCCGGCACCGCCTGGATGAAGAAGATCCGCTTGTTCACGCTCCAAGCGCCATAGCAGCCGGCCACGATCACGCAGCCCAGCGAGAAGTTCACCAGCATCGGCAGGTGGTCGAACAGGCCCCAGAACAGGCCCGCGGCGAGGAAGCCGTTGTACAGGCCCTGATTGGCCGCCAGCACGCGGGTGATCTCGGCCTTCTCCGGCGTGTTGCGGAACGTCTTCAGGCCCAGCGGGCGGGTCCACAGGAACATCTCCAGCACCAGGAAGTAGACGTGCAGCAGTGCGACCAGCAGGGTCAGGGCGAGTGCGATCCAGTACATGACGGATTTCCTTGGATGGGTTGACGGGATGATGGGGTCGGAGTTTTCTCCTTGGGAAAGGGATCCGACCCTGCGCGGCTCAGCGGTCGCGCGGGAGCTTCTTCTCTTCGCGCAGCACGCCGAACGCGGCCAGCGTCATGCACGCGGCCACCAGCATGCCGCCGGCGAACACCACATGCGAGCCGAACAGCGACAGCCCCTTGTGCACCCAGGTGAAGCTCAGGTCGGCGCCGCGGTAGACCACGGTGTCGATTGCCGCGCCGGCCTTGTAGCGCCACTGGCGGTCCACGCGGGTGTAGATGGTCTCGCGGGCCGGCTTGAACAGCGAGAACTCGCTGGCCCGGGTCAGCACCTGCACCACCGCCACCATCATCGGCAGCGGCGAGGCGGCCAGCACCGAGAAGCCGAGCAGGATCGCGAAGGCCGGAATCAGCAGCGCCGGCGCGATGCCGTGGCGCGACAGCAGCCAGCGGGTCAGGCTGAGCTGCAGCAGCAGGGTCAGCGCGTTCACCGCCAGGTCGATGCGCGAGAAGAACGCCGTGCTGGCCGCCGGGTCGCTGAAGGCCGCCCGCACGATGCTGGCCTGCTGGTTGTACAGCATCGTGCCCACGCCCACGCCGAACACCACCAGGATCGCCAGCCAGCGCAGCAGCGGCTCGCGCACGATCAGCTTGAGGCCATCGAGCACGCTGCCGCCCATCGGCTTCTCGCCGGACACCAGCTGCTGCTCGCGCTCGCGCAGCACCGCCCAATGCCGCAGCCGCCAGATGCAGAACAGGCAGACCACCAGGAAGCCGGCCGAGACCAGCATCAGGTTGGCGATGCCCACGCGCTGCACCAGTGCGCTGGTGAGGACCGGGCCGAGGAAGGCACCGACCGTGCCGGCCGCGCCGATGTAGCCGTAGTACCTGCGTGCCTGCACGTTGCTGAAGACATCGGCCATGAAGCTCCAGAACACGGCCACCGCGAACAGGTTGAAGACCATCACCCAGAGGAAGAAGGCCATGCCCCGCCCCGGCACGCCGCTGTCGAACAGCACGTAGAACACCAGCAGGGTGGCGATGAAGAAGCCATACACCACCGGCAGGAACACCCGCCGCGGGAAGCGGCTGACCAGCCAGCCATAGACCGGCTGCAGCACCAGCATGATCAGGAACACACAGGTGAACAGGAACTGCAGGACGAAGTCCTTCAGGGCGATGCCATGGCTGGCGAACCAGCCGATCAGCAGCGGCGGGAACACCGTCTCCAGATCGGAGGAGGCCGCCATCGCCTCGCGCACCGGGCGCAGCACGTAGTAGCCGCTGAGCAGGCAGAAGAAATACAGGAACGACCACCACAGCGCCGGCGATTCGCGCAGCGCGACCACAAGCCCACGCAGCGGCCCCTTGCCCGCGGCCGCGCTCACGCGGTGGCCCCGGCCGGGACGCGGCAGTTGGATGGCGGCATGACAGGCTCCGGGGGCAGTGAAGCGCGTACGTTAGACAATGCACTGCAACATCGCCAGCAGACCTTCCGCAATGTCAGAAGGCGGGCTCATACGGAGGGCATCTGCAGACGCGTCCAGACCCCGCCGCCGGTCGTCAAAAATCCAACTTTTTCAATCAGATGCGCATTCATCTTCGCTTTGTTTGTGCACAGGCGAAAAGCGGCGCTAGAATCACAAGCAGCAGTCGCGCACGGGTCCAACCGATGAAAATGAACAACCTGCGTCGCCCGGTCCGGGCGGCGACCACCGGTTTGCTGGGCATGTTGATGCCCGTGGCCTTGTCCACCACCGCGCAGACACCGCCAGCGCTGCCGCCGATGCCGACCAACATCGAAACCGCCGCGGGTCCGGGCGTCGCCCACACCCAGCCGGCGGCCTACCGCACCGGGCTGGTGCCACAGGTGCAGCTGCCTGCCGCCGGCTTCAACGTCGCCCATATTGAATCGATGGCGCAGCAGCTCACCTATGGCGAGCGCGTGCCGGGCATGGCCGTGGCCATCGTGCAGGGTGGCCGCGTGCTCAGCGCGCGCGGCTACGGCGTCACCGACGTCAACAATCCGCTGCCGGTCGACGCGCACACCGTGTTCCGCTTGGCGTCGCTGTCCAAGGCCTTCGCCGGCACCATGGCCGGCCTGCTGGTCAACGACGGCACGCTGCGCTGGGACAGCAAGGTGACCGACTACGTGCCGGGCTTCCGCCTCAACTCGCCCGAAGCCACCGACCGCCTGACCGTGGCCGATGTGCTCAGCCACCGCGTCGGCCTGCCCTACAACGCCTACGACCGCGACATCGAAGGCAATGCCGAGTACTACTCGCTGACCCAGAAGCTGGCCAACACCAGCCTCAAGTGCCTGCCGGGCGACTGCTACGCCTACCAGAACGTGGCCTTCAGCCTGATCGGCGACGTGGTCTATGCCGCCTCGGGCAGCTTCTACGAGCAATCGGTCGAGCGCCGCATCTTCAAGCCGCTGGGCATGAACGATGCCAGCCTCGGCCTGGCCGGCATCCAGGCCAGCTCGCGCTGGGCGCGTCCGCATGTGCGCAGCCGCAACGGCTGGGTGTCGCTGACGCCGAAGCCGACCTACTACCGTGTTGCTCCGGCTGCCGGCGTCAACGCCAGTGCCAGCGACATGGCGCAGTGGCTGCTGGCCCACACCGGCCATCGCCCCGACGTGCTGCCGGCGCCGCTGCTGGCCACCCTGCATTCGAGCCTGATCAATACCCCGGGCGAGATGCGCTCCGGCTGGCGCCGTGAGCGCCTGCATTCGGCCGGCTACGCGCTGGGCTGGCGCACCTTCGATTACGCCGGCCACGACGTGGTCTTCCATGCCGGTGCGGTGCAGGGTTACCGCGGCCTGGTCGCGCTGGTGCCCGAACGTGACCTCGGCATCGCCATTCTCTGGAACGGCGAAAGCGGCCTGCCCAGCGGCCTGCTGCCGACCGTGCTCGATTCGGCGCTGGGCCTGCCGGCGCAGCGCTGGCTGGACGTGGACACCGATTTCGGCAGCGACAGCCTGATGGCCGAAGGCGCGACCCCGGCGCAGCAGGACAAGCGCAAGGGCAAGGGCGCCTCGGGCAACCGCGCGGTGGCCTCGCCGCGCTGAGCGCGGCAGCCTGCCGGTGATCGCTAGAGTCGACTGTCAGCCGACTCTACAGGGGCGCGTGAAGCCGTCGAGCATGGCTCGACGCTACAAACGCAGGCTCAGTGCGCGAAGTAGTGCATTCCGCCATCCACCGGGATCACCGCGCCGGTGATGTAGCCCGCCAGCGGCGACGCCAGGAACGCCACCAGCGGCGCGACCTCCTCCGGTTCGCCGAAGCGCCCGATCGGAATGTTGCGGTCGATGAACGCGCGTCGGCTTTCCTCGGTGGGATGCAACCGGCCCAGGATCTGCGCGCTGTTGATCCGCCCCGGTGCGATCGTGTTGACCGTCACGCCCTGCGCCGCCACCTCCGATGACAGGCCCTTGCTCCACAGGTGCAGCGCGGCCTTCGCCGCCGTCGCGGCATTCACCGCACGCGGCTCCATCGAGCCGCTGAAGTTGATCACCCGCCCCCAGCCCTGCGCCTGCATGCCGCGCAACAGCGCCTGGGTCAGCCTTCGCGACGCGGAGAAGTTCAGCGCCATCGCCTCCTCCCATACGTCGTCAGCGGCGTCGACAGACGTCGGCCGCGAGCCCCCCGCGGCATTGACCAGGATGTCGACGCGCTGCAGCGCGTCCTGCGCCCCGGCGGCGATGCGCGCCAGCTGCGCGGCGTCGGTGAGGTCACCCGGCAGGATCAGCGGCGCGGCTGCACCGCTGGCTGCGATCTCCGCCGCCAGCGACTGCAGCGGCTGCAACCGTCGCGCGTTGATCGCGATGCGTACGCCAAGCGCCGCCAGCTGTCGCGCAACCGCGGCACCAATGCCGCTGCCCGCGCCGGTCACCAGTGCGGTACGTCCTGCAAGACTCAGATCCATGCTGTTCTCCGTTGTGCTTGGCCGGCTCATCCGGCCCGTGCAGCGCATGCTCGTTGATGACCCCTGATTGATAAACTCCGCGCAGGTTTCAGCATTCAAAACCCGGAGTGTCAGATGAACCTGCTGGAGAGCATGCAGGTCTACGTGCTGATCGTGGACAAGGGCAGCCTCAGCGCTGCAGCCGCAGCGATGGACATCTCGGCGACCATGGCCGGCAAGCACCTGCGTGCACTGGAAGCGCGCCTGGGCATGCAGCTGCTGAGCCGCACCACGCGCCGCCAGCACATGACGCCGTTCGGCGAGGACTACTACGCCCGCTGCCGGGACATCCTGCGGCTGGTGGAAGAGACCGATGCGCAGGCCGCCCACCAGCAGATGGCGCCGGCCGGCACGCTGCGCATCAGCGCGCCGGTGATCTTCGGCACGCACGCGCTGGTGCCGGCCCTGGCCGAGTACATGCAGCGCCATCCGCAGGTGCGGGTGGAGGTGAGCCTGAGCGACCGCGTGGTCGACCTGGCCGAAGAAGGTTTCGAAGCCGCGCTGCGCATCGGCACCCTGGCTGACAGCGATGCACGGGTGGCACGCCCACTGACGCCCTACCGGTTGATGATGTGTGCCGCGCCGGCCTACCTCGCCCGCCACGGCACACCGCGTACGCTCGCCGAACTGGCGTCGCACCAGTGCCTGTCGTTCGAGCCCCGCGCGCTGGCGCAGTGGCTGCAGGACGAGGCTGGCGGCCTCGAGCGTATCGCCGCTGCGCGCCTGCAGATCAACAACGGCGAAGCGCTGCGTGCGGCGGCGCTGCATGGACTGGGCATCGTGCTGCAGTCGGCCCTGCTGCTGGCCGCGGACGTGGCCGCCGGGCGGCTGGTACAGCTGTTCCCGCAGCACGGCCAGGCCGGTCGGCCGATGCACGTGGTGTACGCGCACGATCGCTACCGCTCCACCCGCCTGCGCAGCTTCCTCGATTTCCTGGTGGAGCGGTTCCCGCCGGTACCGCACGGGTAACGTCGACCACGACCGCCCATAAAAAAACCCCCTCCCCGCTGGGCAGCCAGGGAAGGGGGTTTCAGGGTACGGCTATCGGGAAGTACTTAGATCAGCGGCGCCGGGGTTGCCGGCAGAGCGACCGGAGCGGCCTTCTTCTTGCGGGCGGCCGGCTTGCGCTTGGCAACCTTCTTGGCAGCCTTCTTCGGGGCAGCCTTCTTGGTGGCCTTCTTCGCAGTGGCCTTCTTGGCAGTCTTCTTCACTGCCTTCTTGGCAACCTTCTTTACGGCCTTCTTCGCGGTCTTCTTTGCCGGCTTCTTGGCGACCTTCTTCGCCGCCTTCTTCACTGCCTTCTTGGCGGTAGCCTTCTTGGCGACCTTCTTGACGGCCTTCTTCGCGGTCTTCTTTGCCGGCTTCTTGGCGACCTTCTTCGCCGCCTTCTTCACTGCCTTCTTCGCAGTGGTCTTCTTGGCGACCTTCTTGGCGACCTTCTTCACGGCCTTCTTGGCGGTCGCCTTCTTCGCGACCTTCTTCACTGCCTTCTTGGCAGCGGCCTTCTTAGCGACCTTCTTCACCGCTTTCTTGGCGGCGGGCTTTTTCTTCGCAGCTTTCTTGGTTGCCATGGGATGGCTCCTCGTCAGTGATAGGGAGTTGAAACGCCCAGGTGGATCAAACCCGCGGTTGCTGCGTGCGGGGACCGCCGGCGCGTCAGGCGCGCCGTTACGGATGCGGCAATGCCCGCCTCGATCGGCGGAGCGGGCATCGGAACAGGAGATGCCTTGCGTTTCTCCGGGGGAAGCGGGGCCATGTCCACCGTCGGCAGGATCGCGGTGGTCTTGAAGGGGCTGCTTCGCATCGGACGATTGATTCTGCGCACTCGGTTTGGCAGGCAAGGTCTGCTGAGGCGAAACCTAATCACGGTTTTTTTTACTGTCAACAACCCCCGCGAAAAAATTTCACATCCGCGTCCATCCGAACGCCGCCGGCACCGCCACCACACGGCACCTTCCTGGCCCTGCATCGCGCATCGCCAACGTCACGCGCAGCAACACGTGATCGCATCTGCTGAATAAAAAACGCTTGAAATAAGCACTCTGCGTTGATAAGCGACAACAGATGCCGCGCCATGCACCACGTCGTCCGGCACACACCATCGCGCGCGCCCGCCGCACCACAACGGGTCTGCAACGGGGAGTAAAAGTTTTCACATCGGAACACGCAAACGCGGGACGGAAACGCGGATTTGCGCAAAACTGCGCACGCCTGATCGCGCCGTTCGATGCCGCCTGATGCCACGCCGAAGGTGTGCCGCGAACCCGACGGCATGAGTCGACGACGGAGGCCGGAACGAAAACGGCCACCCGAAGGTGGCCGTTCTGGAAGCAGGAAGCGAGGACTCAGTGGTCTTCGTTTTCCAGGGCTTCGGCGTACGCGTCCGGATCCAGCAGCTCGTTGAGCTCGTCGGCGTTGGTCAGCTCGACCACGTACATCCAGCCTTCGCCGTAGGCATCTTCGTTGATGGTTTCCGGCTTGTCCGACAGCGCCGAGTTGACCTCGACGATCATGCCGCTGACCGGGCTGTAGACGTCCGAGGCGGCCTTGACCGACTCGACGACGGCGATCTGCTCGCCCGCCTTGGCTTCGGCGCCGACTTCGGGCAGCTCGACGTAGACCAGGTCACCCAGCAGGCCCTGGGCATGGTCGGAAATACCGACGGTGACGCGGCCATTGCCTTCGACGCGGGCCCACTCGTGGGACTTGAGGAACTTGAGGTCGCCGGGGATCTCGCTCATGGGAACTGCTCCAGGTTTTGCAGGGGGTGGAAAAAACGGGGCTAGTGTAACCAACCGACCGCCACTGCTGTCAGTGACGGCCGGCACGTTCGGATCAGGCGTCGGCGAGCACGCCGGGCTGTGCCTGGCCTTCGCGGACGAACGGGAACTTGACCACGCGCACCGGCACCTGCCGGCCGCGGATATCGACGGTGACCTGGCCGAGTTCGCCCGCCGGCACGCGAGCGAACGCGATGCCCTTGGCCAGGCTCGGCGAGAAGGTGCCGGACAGGATTTCGCCCTGGCCGCCGGCGGTGGTCACCGCCTGGCCGTGGCGCAGCACGCCCTTCTCGTCCATCACCAGGCCGATCATCTGGCGCGCGTTGCCGGCGGCCTTCTGCGCCTCCAGCACGTCGCGACCGATGAAGTCGCGGCCCTCGTCCAGCGACACGGTCCAGGCCAGCGCCGCTTCGTACGGGCTGATCGCTTCATCCATGTCCTGGCCATACAGGTTCATGCCGGCTTCCAGGCGCAGGGTGTCGCGCGCGCCGAGGCCGGCCGGCTTCACGCCTGCCGCCAGCAGGCGGTTCCAGAAGGCGACCACGGCGTCCTGCGGCAGCAGGATCTCGAAGCCGTCTTCGCCGGTGTAGCCGGTGCGGGCGACGAACAGTTCAACACCGTCGTCCGCCTTGACCTGCAGGGCAGCGAAGCGGCCGAGCTTGGCCAGCGCGTCACGGTCGCTGCCGCCGACCAGGCCGACGACGCTGTCGCGCGCCTGCGGGCCCTGCACGGCGAGGATGGCCAGGTCCGGGCGCTGCTCGACGCTGACGCCGAACGGTGCCGCCTGTTCGCGCAGCCAGGCCAGGTCCTTTTCGCGGGTGGAGGCGTTGACGACCATGCGGAAGAAGTCATCGGCCAGGTAGTACACGATCAGGTCGTCGATGACGCCGCCGGCCGGATTCAGCATGCACGAGTACAGCGCCTTGCCCGGCACCTTCAGCTTGTCGACGGAGTTGGCCAGCAGTCGGCGCAGGAACGGCTTGACCTGCTCGCCGCGCAGGTCGACCACGGTCATGTGGCTGACGTCGAAGACGCCGGCTTCGCGGCGCACCAGATGATGTTCGTCCAGCTGCGAGCCGTAGTGGATGGGCATGTCCCAACCCCCGAAATCGACCATCTTGGCGCCGAGGGCGCGGTGGGTATCGTTGAGCAGTGTCTTCTGGGTCATGACCGGTCCGGCAGCAGGATAAACAAGAGCGTCCATTATCCCAGATCGGTCGGCGGCAGGCGTGCCGCAGCGCAGCGGGGGTTGTTGGGTTGTAGCTGGCCTGCGGCCGGCGCCGCTGTTTCTACAGCCAGGGCATGGAGCGCAGAGCCTGGGTTTGTCGGCTCTGGGTTTTCTGGGTCTGGGTGGGGCGGTGTGACCGCGCGGGGGACGCCGTAAACCCGTCCATGGGGGCTTGGCCGCGGCATCCATGCCGCGGACACCCCC
>NZ_QETL01000080.1:0-19181 GCF_003105135.1 Stenotrophomonas sp. SPM
ATGCCTCGGGCGGGTTGGGCAGGACGCCCAACCCCGGTCTTGCCGTGGGCGCAGGACAGCGCACACGAGCAAGCGGCGACCGAGCTTACAGGGACGTACTTGCAGCGTCCCCCTCAACCGGACCCACCCCGCCATCCCACGGTAAGCCCGCTGTTGCTGTTGCTTCGGCTTCGGCAGGTGCAGGGCGCAGCCCTGCCAGACACCCCCCTTATACTTGCCGCCGTGAGTACCTTTCCCACTCTGGTCACGCTGGAAACCCCGCTGCTCGTCGCCTACAGCGGCGGCCTGGACTCGACCGTGCTGCTGCACTGGCTGCAACACTGCGCCCACACCAGCGGCACACCGCTGCGCGCCGTGCACGTGCACCACGGCCTGCAGGCCAGCGCCGATGCCTGGGTGCAGCACTGCCAGCAGCAATGTGATGCCTTGGGCATCGAACTCGCCGTGCATCGCGTGCAGGTCGACACCACTGCCGGCCTGGGCCTGGAAGCCGCCGCTCGACAGGCGCGACGCGCGGCCTTTGCCGCTGAACTGCGCGACGGCGAAACGCTGGCACTGGCCCAGCACCAGGATGACCAGGCCGAAACGTTTTTACTGCGTGCACTGCGCAGTTCCGGCATCGATGGCCTGGCGTCGATGGCCGTCGACAGCACCCTGCAGCGCCACCGCCTGTGGCGGCCGCTGCTGCACACCGCACGCGACGCGCTGCGCGACTATGCGCAGGCACGTGCCCTGCACTGGATCGAAGACCCCAGCAACGCGCGCGACGACGCCGACCGCAATTTCCTGCGCCTGCACGTGATGCCACTGCTGCGCCAGCGCTGGCCGCACGCGGCCGCGGCGCTGGCCGGCAGCGCCGACCATTGCGCGCAGACCCGCGCGTTGCTGGACGAGGAAGATGCCGAACTGATCGCCCATCTCGAAGTGGCGCCACGGGTGTTGTCGCTGGAGCTGCTGCGCCAGGTGTCGCCCGCGCGCGGTGCGCGCGTGCTGCGTGCCTGGGTGCGCGCGCATGGCGCAGCACCGTTGTCGGCCACGGTGCTGCGGCAACTGCAGCTGGAACTGCTGGAAGCATCCAGCGATCGCCAGGCGCAGGTGCGCTGGCAGGATCATGCCATCCAGCAATGGCGTGGCCACGCCTACCTGTTGCCGGCACACCTGCCCGCCCTGCCAGCGGACTGGCAGGCCGCGTGGGATGGCCGTGCGCCGCTGCCACTGCCCGATGGCGGGCAGCTGCGCCTGCTCGGCGGCGCGGCGTTTGAGCGGCCGGTGCAGGTGCGTCCGCGGCAGGGTGGCGAACGCATCCTGCTGCCCGGCCGCAGCCATTCACACGCGTTGAAGGACTGCCTGCAGCGCGAGCACTTGGCGCCCTGGCGGCGTGCGCAGCTGCCCCTGTTGTTCGATGGCGGGCAGTTGCTGGCCGCCGCCGACGTGGTGGTTTCCGCGCCCTTGCAGGCCTGGCTGCAGGACCACGATGCGCAGTTGCAGTGGCGGCCCGGCGGCTGGTGAATTGACCCCCGCGCGGCAGCCGTCCACACTTGTCGCATGGCCAAGAAGTCCCCCGAAAACGCCTCCCCTGTTGCCCAGTTCGAGCAGTCGCTTGAATCGCTAGAACAGCTGGTGGAGCAGATGGAAACCGGCGAGCTGAGCCTGGAAGCTTCGCTCAGTGCTTACGAACGCGGCGTCGGTCTGTACCGCCAGTGCCAGCAGGCGCTGGAGCAGGCCGAGCTGCGCGTGCGCCTGCTCAGCGATCCGGCCCAGCCCGAAACCGCAGAACCCTTCGACCCGCCCAGCCATGACGGCTGAAGCGCAGTTCGCCCGCTGGCGCGACCGTATCGAAAGCCAGCTCGATGCCGCCCTGCCCTCGCCGGCCGATGCGCCGCAACGCCTGCACCAGGCGATGCGCTATTCGGTGCTGGGCGGTGGCAAGCGCATGCGCCCGCTGCTGGTGTATGCCAGCGGCCAGCTGTTCGGCGCACCGCTGGACCAGCTCGATGCCGCCGCCATGGCGGTGGAGATGATCCACGCCTATTCGCTGGTGCATGACGACCTGCCGGCGATGGACGATGACGCCCTGCGCCGTGGCAAGCCCACCACCCATATCGCCTTCGACGAGGCCACCGCGATCCTCGCCGGCGATGCCCTGCAGACCCGCGCGTTCGGCCTGCTGGCCGATGCACCGCTGCCGGCCACCCTGCGCGTGGCCTGTCTGCAGACCCTGGCCCACGCCTCCGGTGCGTCCGGCATGTGCGGTGGCCAGGCGCTGGATATCGATGCCACTGGCCAGCAGCAGTCGCTGGCCGCACTCACCCGCATGCACGCGCTGAAGACCGGTGCGCTGATCCGCGCCGCGGTGCGCATGGGTGCGCTGTGCGGCCACGCCCCCGAGGTACGGCTGGCCCAGCTGGATGACTTCGCCGATGCGCTCGGCCTGGCCTTCCAGGTACGCGATGACATCCTCGATGTCGAAGCCAGTTCCGAGCAGCTGGGCAAGACCGCCGGCAAGGACCAGGCGCAGGACAAGAGCACCTTCCCTGCCCTGCTGGGCATGGACGGTGCCAAGGCGCACCTGCGTGAGCTGGCAGCGCGCATGCAATCGGTGTTGGCCGGCCATGGCGAAGAGGCCGACGCACTGCGTGCGCTGGCAACGCTGGCGGTGGAACGCGATCACTGAAAGCGCTGACGCAGCCGCGCGCCGCGCTCGCCGGGCATGGCCCGGCGCTACCATACGCGCCCCAAATGGAAACGCCCGGCATCGCCGGGCGCTTCTTTCTGCGTCGTTGAGCGTTGCCGCTTA
This sequence comes from Stenotrophomonas sp. SPM, assembly GCF_003105135.1. NCBI lineage: Bacteria > Pseudomonadati > Pseudomonadota > Gammaproteobacteria > Lysobacterales > Lysobacteraceae > Stenotrophomonas > Stenotrophomonas sp. SPM. The sequence goes on from NZ_QETL01000080.1 coordinate 2,798, forward strand.
TTTGATCAGGCGCAGGGTGAACGGGTAACGGTAGGTTTCGCCGTTGTTGGACTTCACTGCAGCGATGATGCACAGGACCAGGTTGGCCACGTACACGATCGGCATCAGGATGGCGCCGATGATGACGAAGCTGAGGATCACGCAGGCCAGCACCGCGATGGCGACGGTGATCTGGAAGTTCAGCGCTTCCTTGGACTGGTCGGTGACGAAGCCCTTGCCGGCGTCATCCTTGTTGATGAGCCAGATGATAAGGGCACCGATGAAACCGGTGAAGATGCCCAGCAGGTGCGCTGCCAGCGCCATGGTGCGCTGGTCGCTCGGCACGCTCGAGGCGGCCGGCACGTTTTCGAAATCGCTCACGACAAAACTCCTTTTTTTTGGGTGGTCTTGACCGACCGGCGGCAGGCCGGTCGCGTCAGGCGCGCATAGCTTACGCCATCAATGACATCAATCATTACCGGCGATGGTCATCCGCCCGACCAGGATCGAGCCAGTGCGGATGTGCGAGCGCGGGTCGACGTCGCTGCCGACCGCTTCGATGGCGGCAAACATCTCCCGCAGGTTGCCGGCGATGGTGATGCCATCGACCGGGTACTGGATCTCGCCGTTCTCGACCTTGAAGCCGCCGGCGCCCCGCGAATAATCGCCGGTCACCCCGTTCACGCCCTGCCCCATCAGCTCGGTCACCAGCAGGCCCTGGCCCATCTGCCGGGCGATGTCGTGCAGCGAACCGGCGTTGGCCGCCAGCTGCAGGTTGTGCACGCCGCCGGCATTGGCGGTGGTCTGCAGGCCCAGCTTGCGCGCCGAATAGCTGCCAAGCACGTAGCGCTGCAACACGCCGTCGCGGACCAGGGCCGAGGCCCGGGTGGCCACGCCGTCGCCGTCGAAGGCGGCCGAGCGCAGGCCGCGGCGCAGGTGCGGCAGCTCCTCGATCTGCATCCAGTCCGGGAACAGCTGCTGGCCGACGCTGTCCAGCAGGAAGCTGGCCTGGCGGTACAGGGCACCGCCGGACACCGCCGAAAGCAGGTGGCCGACCAGGCTGCGCGCCACTTCCGGGGCGAACAGCACCGGCATGCTGCCGGTCGGCAACGAACGCGGCTGCAGGCGGGAGACGGTGCGCTCGGCGGCGCGGCGGCCCACGTGGTCGGCCGCCTCCAGGTCCTCGCGGGCCAGGCCGCCGGTGTACCAGCCGTCGCGCTGCATGCCATCGCCGCTGCCGGCGATCAGGGCGCAGCCGACCGAATGGTGGGTGCCGCGCTCGCGGCCGATGAAGCCGTGCGAATTGGCGTAGACCGAGACGCTCTGCATGCTGGACACCGAGGCGCCGTCGGAATTGCTGATCCTCGGGTCGGCCTCGCGGCCGGCCGCTTCGCAGGCCAAGGCCAGGTCCACTGCCTCGTCGGCCTGCAGTGCCCAGGGGTGCCAGCTGTCCAGATCGGGGAAATCGCGGGCCATCAGCGCCGCGTCGGCCAGGCCGGCAGCCGGGTCGTCCTCGGTGTGGCGGGCGATCGCGCAGGCCTGCTCGACAGTGGCCGCCAGGCTCGCCTCGTTCAGGTCGGCGGTGCTGGCGCTGCCCTTGCGCTGGCCGAAATAGACGGTCATGGCAATGCCGCGGTCGCGGGTGGACTGCACGGTCTCGACCTCGCCGAGACGGACGTTCACTTCCATCCCGCGGTCTTCGCTGCAGCTCACTTCGGCCTGGCTGGCGCCCAGCGCGCGGGCGCGCTCCAGCAGCTGCTGGGAAAGGTCGGCCAGGCGTTCCAGACGGGCCGGGCTGTCGTCGCCGGCGGCCACTTCAGGGGCGATCACGTTCAATGCTTTATCCTGTGCGGGTTGGGCCCGGCATCACGCCGGGCGACTTTTTTTGAAATCAGGTATGGACGATGCGCGGACGCGACGAAGAAACCGGTGAATTCCACGACAAGAGCCGCAGCCAGAACCGGCGCGACGCGCTCGATGTCCTGGCCTTGGGCGAGAAGCTGGTGTCGCTGACCCCGGCCCAGCTGGCGCGCCTGCCGGTGCCGGAAGACCTGCTCCCGCATATCGCCGAGTGCAAGCGGATCACCGCCCACATTGCCCACAAGCGGCAGCTGGCGTTCCTGGCCAAGCACATGCGCCGCGAGGAAGACGCCACGCTGGACGCGATCCGCGATGCGTTGGACGCCAACAGCGAAACCGGCCGCCGTGAAGTGGCGATGATGCACCGCGCCGAAGACTGGCGCGAGCGCCTGCTGGCCGATGGCGACAAGGCGCTCGGCGCCCTGCTCGACGAGTACCCGCAGGCCGACCGCCAGCAGCTGCGTACGCTGGTGCGCAACGCCCAGGCCGAAAAGGCCAAGAACAAGCCGCCGCGCGCCTACCGCGAGATCTTCCAGGTGCTGCGCACGCTGATGCTGCCGGCGGCGCTGGGCCTGAAAGCCGCGGCCGATGAGGCCGACGACGTCAAGACCGACGACGCCGACGAGGACTGAGTCCCCGCCGGCCCGGGCGGTGGCGCTGGCCATCGCCCGGCTCAGGCCTGGGTACCGCCGACAGTGATGCCTTCGATCAGCAGCGAAGGCTGGCCCACGCCCACCGGCACGCTCTGGCCATCCTTGCCGCAGATGCCGACGCCCTCGTCCAGGGCCAAATCGTTGCCGACCATGCGCACCTTCTGCATGGTTTCCGGGCCGTTGCCGATCAGGGTCGCGCCCTTCACCGGCGCGGTGATCCGGCCATCCTCGATCAGGTAGGCCTCGGTGGCCGAGAACACGTACTTGCCGCTGGTGATGTCGACCTGGCCGCCACCGAAGTTGACCGCATACAGGCCCTTCTTCACCGAGCGGATCATTTCCTGCGGATCGTGCTCGCCGGCGCGCATGTAGGTGTTGGTCATGCGCGGCATGGTCAGGTGCGCGAACGACTCGCGACGCCCGTTGCCGGTCGGCGCCACGCCCATCAGGCGGGCATTGAGGCTGTCCTGCATGTAGCCGACCAGGATGCCGTCCTCGATCAGCGTGGTGCACTGGCTCGGGTGGCCCTCGTCATCGATGTTGAGCGAACCGCGGCGCCCGTCCAGGGTGCCGTCGTCGACGATGGTCACGCCCGGGGCGGCCACGCGTTCGCCCATGCGGCCGGCGTAGACGCTGGTGCCCTTGCGGTTGAAGTCGCCTTCCAGGCCGTGGCCCACGGCTTCATGCAGCAGCACGCCGGGCCAGCCCGGGCCGAGCACCACCGGCATCACGCCGGCCGGGGCCGGTACGGCTTCGAGATTCACCAGCGCCTGGCGCAGGGCCTCGCGGGCGAAGGCTTCGGGCCGGCCATCGGCGAACAGTTCGGCATAGCCATAGCGGCCACCGCCGCCGGCATAGCCCGATTCACGGCGGCCGTTCTGCTCGACGATCACCTGCACGTTCAGCCGCACCAGCGGGCGCACGTCGGCGCCCAGCACGCCGTCGGTGCGGGCCACCAGCACGGTGTCGACGCCACCGGACAGGCTCACCATCACCTGCTTCACCCGCGGGTCGGCGGCACGCAGATAGCCATCCAGGCGCTTGAGCACCTCGACCTTGGCCTCGTTGCCCAGGCTGTCGATCGGGTCCAGGGTCGGGTACAGCGCGCGCGCGTTGCCGCGCAGCAGCGAACGCCCGGCCTGGGCGCCGCCTTCGCGCGAGATCGCGCGGGCCGACTGCGCGGCGGTCAGCAGCGCGTCGGCATGGATGTCATCGGAATAGGCGAAGCCGGTCTTCTCGCCGGCGATGGCGCGCACGCCCACGCCCTGCTCGATGGAATGGGCGCCGTCCTTGACGATGCCATCCTCCACGCTCCAGCTTTCGCGCCGGGCATGCTGGAAGTACAGGTCGCCGAAGTCCACGCCGGGGCCGAGCAGCTGGCCGAAGGTGCGCTCCAGGCCGGCGGTATCCAGGCCGCCGGGGCGCAGCAGGCGGTCCTGGGCAAGCGTCAGTGCGTTATCAGTCATGGTCTCGATCTGGGGGTCTGGAGGCGGCCAGGCAAGGCTGCCGGATGAACAGGGGCCGCGACGCTCAACGCGGGCGCGGCTGGTCGGTGACGGTCGGCGGCACGGACGGAGCCGGTGCAGGCGCGCGCGGCGGGGCCGGGGTCCGGTCACGGCTGCGCTCGATCACCTCCACCTTCGGCTCCTTCCAGGGGCCGGTCACCCGGTAGGTACGGGCGCCGATCTCGCCGAGTGGCTTGGACAATACCGCATTGGTGGCCGCACCCAGCGCCGCGCCCACCGGCCCGCCGGCCACCGCGCCGACCACGGTCAGCAGGTTGCCTGCACGCGGATTGACGTCGATGGTCTGGTCGAACTGCTGCTGGCGCAGGTCGGTCTGGCCACGGATGGTGATGTTGGCCGCCGGGCCTTCGATCAGCACCTTGTCGGTGCGCGCCATGCCGTCGCCGAACTGCATGCCGCCTTCGATGTGATTGAAGGCGAAGCCCTTGGAGAAGAAATCGCGGAAATCGAACATCAGGCGACGCGGCAGCTGGGCCACGCTGAGCAGGCCGAGCACGCGGCCCGCGCCGGGATCCAGTTCCAGCAGCTGGCCGTTGCGCGCATCGATGTCGAGCGTGCCCTGCAGGTTACCCAGCTGGAAATCCGACGGCCCACCGGCCCAGGCCGCCTGCAGCTGCGCCTGGCCGGAGCCGCCGCGCAGCTGGCCGGCGTAGTCGAGGTTCTGCATCAGCCCGCCCAGGTCTTCGCTGCGCACCTTGGCGGTCAGCTCGGTGCGCGCGCCGGCGCCCTTGCCCAGCCACCGGCCGGTGATGTCGATCTCCTGCTCCGGGGCACGGAAGCGCAGCTCGTCCACGCTCAGGCCGTTGCCCAGCGGGCGCGTGCGCAGCACCGCCTGGCCCAGCATCACCTTGCCGAATTTCAGGTCGGCGATGTCCAGAGCGAACGGCGGCAGTTTGGCCGGATCCATGTCATCGGCACCGGTCTGCGGCCGCGTCGCGGCCACGGCAGTGTCAGCCCCCGGCGCCGCCGGCGGTGACTGCCAGTACACGCGGTCGAGCTGGCCGCTGATGGTGCCGCCATCGGCATTGGGCACGCTCAGGTGGCCGGCCAGCGAAGGGCCGTCCAGGCGCACGTCCAGCGCCTGCGCGCCCGGCCGCAGCTGCAGCCGCGTCTGTTCGAAGATGCCGCCGATCAGCATCAGCCTGCCGACCTGCACGTCCACCGCGCGCAGCGGCATCGGGTCGCCATCGCCACCGGCGCCACGGGCAAGGCCGATCCATTCCAGCGCATCCAGGGTCGGGCTGCGGCCGTTGATGGCCAGCCCGCTGGTCGGCGGGTCGCGGTCAACGCGGTCGCTGCCCATCGTGACCTGCACGCCGGTCTGGCTGTTGTGGGTGCGCGCGGCCAGGGCCAGGCGCTGGCCGAACGCCACGTCGATGCGGCCATCGCCCATCGGCAGCTGTGCCGACACGGTGGTCGCCAGCGCATCGGCAGCCGGCTTGTCGAGCGGCGCCGGCAGGTCCAAGCGGGTGCCCACCAGGTCCGAATGCAGGCGCAGCTCGCTGGGCGGGGCCGGCGCACCGGGCGCCACCTTGGGCAGGTTGACGGCGACGGTCCAGGCCGAGGTGCCCTCAAGATAGGGCTTCAGCCAGGCCATTTCCGGCGCACGGTCGATCAGCACCTTGGCATCCAGGTGCGCGGCCAGTTCCGATTCAAAGGCCAGCGCCGGGTTGCGCACATAGCCGCCGGCACGCAGGCTCAGGCGGCCGTCCTGGCCGAGGTGGCGCACGGCCAGCTCCTCGGCGGCAAAGCCACCGCTGCCGTAGCGGGCCTGGCCCTGCATGGCGTCGAATTCCAGATCGAAGCGCTTGTCCACCAGCTTCACACCGGCCAGGTCCACCGTGCCCTGCAGGTGCCCACCGCCTTCATCGTGGTGCAGCGGCTGCAGCAGGTCGAAGTGCACATTGGCCGGGCCGCTGGCGACCAGGTTGTCGAGCGTGTCGCCGTAGTCCTTGTGCAGGCCACTCTGCCGCAGCATCGCCAGCAGGCGCCCCGCCTCGCTCTGGCTGTCGGCGCGCACGTACAGCGGCGCGTGGCCGAAATCTTCGATGCCGGCCTCGAACTTCTGTACCGCTACACCGGCCAGGTCACCGCGGCCTTGCATGTGGAAGCCCGGCCCGATGAAGGCGATATCGGCGTCGACCTGGCCCATCAGCGGCCAGTCGTGCTGGAAGCGGATGTCGCCGTTGCTGATGTGGCCGGTGGCCTCGAAGCGGCCATCGTTGTTGTCGAACGGCCAATCGTCCAGATCGCCGCTGACCAGGCCGATGCCGCCGCGCACCTGGCCACCCACCAGCGCGGCGTCCAGCCAGTCGGTGGCGCCCTTGCTCATCTTGGAATGGATCCAGAACCGCTTGGCGGCGGTCATCGGCACGTCGTCCAGCTTGGCCGCCAGCTGCAGCCACGGGCGCGTGCCGTCGCCCTGGAACCAGACGCCGCCACGTACGTCGGCCGCATAGTTGGTGCCTTCCACGCGCATCGCCGGGGTGCCGATACGCCAGCCACCGGCTTCGTCACGCCAGCCGACGATCTGCCCGGCCAGATGCAGGTCGTGGCGCTCGCCGAAACCGGTCGGCCAGTCGAACTGCAGCTCCTGCTGGGGCTTCAGCTGCAGGCTGAAGCCATCGGCATCGCCTTGGAAACGGCCGCCCAGTCCACGCACACCGGGGGCATCTCCGACGCTGGCAAAGCCCAGCGCCTGCAGTTCGCCCTGCGCCCACAACGGGCCGTCGCGCTCGCCCCACAGCTGCAGCGACTGCACATCCAGCTGCGGCTTGGACAGGTACAGCCAGCGGCGCAGGCCCGGTTCCAGGCGGTCGCTCAGGGCCAGCGCGCGCAGGGCGGTACCCGCCTGCACCGGCCCACTGCTGATCCGCAGCTGCTTGCCCACCTGCACCTGCAGGCCATCGAGCTGTTGTTCGTCCGCCCCGCTCCGCAGGCGCAGGCGCGGCACCTGCAGCGCCCAGCCATCGCCCTGGCGCTGCCAGCGCAGGCGTGCCTGCACGCGCTGCAGCTGCAGGCCGGGCGTGGTCATGCTCTGTAGCGGCGCGCCCTGCAGCGGCGCGCCGTCCACGCGCACCTCGCGCAGGTCCGAATCGGTGGTCAGGGCCACCGGCGCGAAATCGCGCAGGACCAGCCACAGGTTGAGTTCGCCCTTGCCTTCGCGCAGGCGCAGGCCGCCGGCCGCCAGCAACGGCGACCACGCTTTGAAATCGACGGGATCCGCGCCCAGCCAGGCCTCGCCGTTGCCGTGGCGGCGGTCCAGGTCCAGCACCGCGGTCAGCGGCAGCGCGTCGGTCTGTGCCCAGGCGCGCACGCCCACCCGCAGGCGGTCGCCATTCACGCGCAGGCGCAGGTCGATGCGCGGCAGGGTGGCATCCACGCCCAGGCCCGGCGCATGCACACCGAGGCGGCCACCGATCACCTGCAGTTCGCCCAGCCGGCGCAGCGCATCCAGCGGATCACCGCCGCTGCTGGACTGCGGCAGGCCACGTACCGACCAGCGGCCATCACCGCCCTGCTGCAGGTCCAGGGCCAGGCCGCGCAGGCGCAGCTCGGTCAGCGAACGGCCCGGCAGCAGGCCGCTGTACATCGACACCAGCACCTCGGCCTCGCCGATGGCCAGGCCCTGCCCCGCGCCGATGCGCAGGCCCTTGAGCTGCAGCAGCGGGCCGCGCCGGGTCCAGGCGGTGTCCAGTTGTTCAAAACGCACCGGTTGCCCGGCACGCTCACTCAGCCACGCGGCGATCGCCTCGGGGTGGCGCTCGGCCAGCGGCAGCAGCTGGCTGAGCGTACCCACCAGCAGCGCAAGCACGACCAGGCCGACCGCGCAGGCAGCAACGAAATGACGGCGGATCCTTCGCAGTCGCAGGCGCGGCGGCGCGCTCATCGGCCCCGACCGGTGCCCGGTCCGCGCGGCTCAGAGCAGAACGACATCGAACTGCTCCTGCAGGTACTGCTCATCGGCCTGGAAGCGGATGCTCTTGCCGAGGAATTCCTCCAGCTCGGCCACCGCCGCCGATTCCTCGTCGGTGATGCGCGCCACCACCTTGGTCGACGCGATCACCAGCAGGCGCGCCGCCTCGAACTGGCGCACGGCGCGGGTGATCTCGCGGAAGATCTCGTAGGTCACCGTCTCGGTGGTCTTGATCGAGCCGCGCCCGCTGCACTGCGGGCAGGTTTCGGACAGCTGCCGCTCCAGGCTTTCCACCGTGCGCTTGCGGGTCATCTCGACCAGGCCCAGCGGCGAGAAGTCGTACACCGTCGTCTTGGCGTGGTCGCGGGCCAGGGCCTTCTCCAGCGTGCGCAGCACCTGGCGGCGGTGCTCGGGATCATCCATGTCGATGAAATCGATGATGATGATGCCGCCCAGGTTGCGCAGACGCAGCTGCCTGGCCACCGCCTGCGCGGCCTCCAGGTTGGTGCGGAACACGGTTTCTTCCAGGTTGCGCTGGCCGACGAACGAACCGGTGTTCACGTCGATGGTGGTCATCGCTTCGGTCTGGTCGATGACCAGGTAGCCACCGGACTTCAGCGGCACCTGCTTGTCCAGCGCGCGGCCGATCTCGTCCTCCACGCCGAACATGTCGAAGATCGGGCGGTCGCCCGAATACAGCTCCAGCTTCTCCGCCAGCACCGGCATGTACTTGGCCACGAAGGCCTGCAGCTGGGCGAAGGTCTCCTTCGAATCGACCTTCACCTTGTCCACGTCCTTGCGGATCAGGTCGCGCACCGAACGCAGCGGCAGGCTCAGGTCTTCATAGATGTTGCTGCACGAGGGGGCTTCGCGGCCGCGGCGCTCGACCACGTTCCAGACGCGCGACAGGTAGGCCACGTCCTCGGCGATGGCTTCGGCCGGCTGGCCTTCGGCATTGGTACGCACGATGTAGCCGTAGCCGCCGTGCTGGGCCGACAGCTCAGTCACCAGTGCCTTCAGCCGTGCGCGCTCGCCTTCATCCTCGATGCGCGCCGACACACCCACCACCTTGGACTGCGGCAGCAGCACCATGTAGCGCGAGGGAATGCTGATCTGCGTGGTCAGGCGTGCGCCCTTGGTGCCGATCGGGTCCTTGACCACCTGCACCACGATGTCCTGGCCGTCGCGCAGCAGCTCGACGATGGGCACGCTGGACGGCGGCGGCAGGGTGGTGTTCTCGGTATCGGCGCTGGCCACCGGGGCCGGCCGGATCACGTCGTTGGCATGCAGGAACGCCGCGCGCTCCAGGCCGACCTCGACGAAGGCCGCCTGCATGCCGGGCATCACCCGCTGCACCTTGCCCTTGTAGATGTTGCCGACCACGCCGCGGCGCCAGCCGCGTTCGATGTGCAGCTCCTGCAGCATGCCGTTTTCGATCACCGCGACCCGGGTCTCGCGCGGGGTCACATTGACCAGGATTTCCTCAGACATCGGCAGCCTCCCTGGCGGCATCGGCAATGGGGGCCGGCACGCCGCAGCGCGCCAGCAGACGATCGGTATGAAGCAGCGGCAACCCCATCACGCCGGAGTAGCTGCCGGAAAGGTGTTCGATCCAGCGCTCGGCACCGCCCTGGATGGCGTAGGCGCCGGCCTTGTCCAGCGGCTCGCCGGTGGCCACGTAGGCGGCGATGTCGGCCACGCTGATCGGGGCGAAGGTGACCTCGGAGACGACCAGCTCGCTGTCCAGCCCGCCAGCGCCCACCACCACCACGGCGGTCAGCACCTGGTGGGTGCGCCCGGCCAGCCGCGCCAGCATCGCCCGCGCGTCGGCCGCGTCGGCCGGCTTGCCGAACACCTCGCCGTCCAGCACGACCTCGGTGTCCGAGCCCAGCACCCGCGCCTGCGGGTCCGTGGCCAGGACCGCGGCGAGGCCGGCGCGCGCCTTGTCGGCCGCGACGCGGCATACATAGGCTTCAGCGCTTTCGGCAGCTGCAAGCACCTCGGGCACCTCCAGGTCGAGGGCCTGGAAGGGGCGTCCGAGTCGGGCCAGCAGCTGGGTGCGTCGGGGGGAGCGGGAAGCAAGATAGAGCATCGGCACAGCATAACCTGAGGGCACTGCCTGAATCGTAGGCAACCCTGCCCGAAGCGCGTCCAACCCCGTACGGACTCACAGCGCGTTCATCGCTACGACACCACCCTCACCGCCATAACAAGGAGATCCCATGCGCCGCACCGCCACCCCGCTGCTGCTTGCCCTGTCCCTCGCTCTTGGAGCCTCGATGACCGCCCACGCCGCCCCGTCGTCGCCGTCGATCGCCGCCCCGGCCGAAGGCACCCTGCTGAACATCTCCGCCAACGCCGAGGCCACCCGTGTGCCGGACGTGGCCACCCTGTCGGCCGGTGTCGTCACCCAGGGCGCAGACGGCAACAGCGCCATGCGCGAGAACGCCCAGCAGATGGACAGGGTGCTGGCCGCGATCAAGGCCGCCGGCATCGCCGAGCGCGACGTGCAGACCAGCGGCGTCAGCCTCAACCCGCAGTACCGCTATGCCGACAACGAGGCGCCGAAGATCAACGGCTACCAGGCCAGCAACACGGTCAGCCTGAAGGTGCGCGACATCGCCAAGCTGGGCAGGGTGCTCGACGCCCTGGCCGCGCAGGGCGCCAACCAGATCAACGGCCCGCAGTTCGAAATCGACCAGCCGGAGCCGGTCTATGACGAAGCCCGCCTGGCCGCGTTGAAGAAGGCCCAGGCCCGCGCCCAGACCTACGCGAAGTCGCTGGGCCTGCAGGTGCGCCGCATCGTCAGCATCTCCGAGAACAGCAATGGCGGCTTCCGCCCGATGCCGACGATGCGGGCCATGGCCGCCGGTGCGGCAATGGACAAGGCCACCCCGGTGGCGCCGGGTGAATCGACCGTGTCGGTGAACCTGGACGTGGTGTTCGAACTGGGGCGCTGACGACATTCGCCAACCCGGGTTGGCAACCAGTGGGGACACGGAGCGGGGCCAACGCAGGTTGGCCCCGCTCTTTTATATGAAGCCCAGCCCAACGACGTCACCCCTGCCTCTAGGCAGTGGCCGGGGGGCGGCGCTAATGATTGACTGCCAGCCGCGTGCGGCAACCCCGATGGCGGCCCTGGTGCGTTGAGGACTTCGTCACTGGCATGGAGGTGGACCATGGTTCGTACGTATCCCGTTGTACCGCTGCAGTTCGATCCCGCCCGCGTCGCCGCCTGGAGCGCGGCCATCGCCCTGCACCTGCTGGCCTTCCTGTTGCTGCTGATCCCGGCAACCTACCAGGCCATCACCGCCCTGCCCCGCGACAACACCGAGGTCAGGTTGATCCCCAAGGAACAGCCGAAGCCGCCGGAGCCGTTGCCGGTCGAGCCGAAGCAGGAAGTCGCCAAGGTCGTGCCCAAGCCGCAGGCCGCGCCGACCGTGGTCCCGCCGCTGCCGGCCCCGACCGCGACGCTGGAAGAGGCCCAGGGCATCATCCTGCCCGCAGCCGAACCGGCCCCCGTGCAGGCGGCACCGAGCCTTGCTCCGTCCGCGCCGGTGGCCGGGGTGCAGCTGCAGTACCGCAGCGCACCGCCGCCGGCCTACCCGATCCAGGCCCTGCGCAGCCACGAACAGGGCACCGTCCTGCTGCGGGTCGAAGTGGATACCAGCGGCAAGCCGGTGAACGTCAGCATCGAGCGCAGCAGCGGCTCGCGCAGCCTGGACCAGGCCGCCCGCCAGCAGGTGCTGCGCCAGTGGCGATTCGTGCCGGCCGAGCGTGACGGCGTGGCCGTGCCGGCCATCGGCATGGTGCCGGTGCAGTTCTCCCTGCCCGACTGACGCCAACGGCGGTCCGGCGCCATGCCGGGCCGCCATTTTTCACGGTTTGCCCCACGTCAAGAGCCGTTCGCGCCAAAACATTTCGCTTTAGTCGAAAGATCGTTACGAATTCAGTAAAACTTCACACCTTCGTCACCTGCCAGAAACCTAGATTGATACGTCCCGGTACACACCGGATGACGCCCTCAATGCTCGAGTTTTCCAGTCAGGAGAGAAGCTGTGAAACACCCGATCCAACGGCCCGCCAGCCGCCGCCAAAACCACCTGGCATCATCCATCACCCATATCCTCGCTGGCGGCACCCTGCTGCTGGCCGGCGCCGCAGTCTCCTCCTCTGCCTTCGCGCAGGAACAGGCCACCAACCTTGACCGCATCACGGTCACCGGTTCGAACATCCCGCGCACCAACACCGAGACCCCGTCTCCGGTGCAGGTGGTGACCCGCCAGGAAATCGACCGCACCGGCAAGACCACGGTCGCCGAGTACCTGCAGACGCTCACCGCCGATGGCGCCGGCTCCATTCCCAAGACCTTCGGCAACGGCTTCGCCGGTGGCGGCGCGGGCATTTCGCTGCGCGGCCTCGGTGCCGGTTCGACGCTGGTGCTGTTGAACGGCCGCCGCATGGCGACCTACGGCCTGGCCGATGACGGCCAGAAGGTGTTCACCGACCTCAGCACCATCCCGCTCGACGCCGTCGAGCGCGTGGAAGTGCTGAAGGACGGCGCCTCGGCCATCTACGGTTCCGACGCGATCGCCGGCGTGGTCAACATCATCCTGCGCAGCGACTTCCAGGGCGCGATCCTGCGCGGTTCGTACGGCGTGTCCGGCGATGGCGACGGTGATGCCAAGAAGGCCACCCTGACCGCCGGTACCGGCGACCTCGCCAGCGACGGCTGGAACGCGTTCTTCAGCCTGGACGTCGGCAAGACCGACCGCATCCAGATCAGCGACCGCAAGAACCGCAAGTGGATCGGCACCGGCGATATCCGTCGCTGGGGCTACGACGCCGCTGACGCGCAGTTCCTCGGTGGCGCCTACTTGTCCGGCGGCACTGCCGGCGGCACCGGCCCGAACGGTTCGGTGTTCAACAACGCCGGCCAGCTGGTTGCGCTGCCGGGTTGCGCGGGCGTGACCACGATTCCGGGCCAGACCGATGCCACCGCCCAGGCACAGGGCTGCCTGTGGGATCCGGCACAGCTGTACCGTGACCTGACCCCGGAAGAGAAGTACGTCAACGTGTTCGGCCGTGCCAGCTTCGCCTTCGGTGAAGGCGGCGAGGTCTACACCGAGATCGGCTACTCGAAGAAGGAAACCATCTTCAGCAATACGCCGTCCGGCGTGTCCGGCGGCTGGGGTTACCCGGGCGGCCCGGTCAACGCCAACAGCGGCGCCGGTGCGACCATGCTCTACGCCGGCCACCCGGACAATCCGCTGCCCTACGCTGCGCGCCTGCGCTACAGCGCCTGGGACGTGGGCCCACGCGTGACCAACAACACCAACGAGTTCAACCGCTTCCTGGTGGGCGTCAAGGGCAACTGGGGTGAGTGGAGCTACGACACCGCCTACCTGCACTCGGGCACCGACCTGGTCAACAAGCGCACCGGCTTCCTGAACTATGACGCCGTGCGCTGCGTGCTCGGCAACCCGGCCTGTCCGTACGGCACCTGGCGCATCGGTGACAATGCGTCGCTGACCCCGCAGTCGGTCTACGACGCGATCAGCCCGACCATCAGCGCCCGCGCCAAGTCCAGCCTGGACATGTTCGACTTCACCATCTCGCGCAGCCTGATGGACCTGAAGGGCGGCCCGCTGGGCCTGGCCTTCGGTACCGAGTGGCGCAAGACCAGCAACAGCCTGACCCCGCAGACCTTCACCGACGTCGGCCAGATCATCGGCCTGGGCTACTCGGCCTATGACGGCACCCAGAACGTGTACGCCGGCTACGCCGAACTTTCCGCACCGGTGCTGGAATCGTTGGAACTTTCGGGCGCCGTGCGTTACGACAAGTACGAGAGCGGTGAAGGCAAGGCTACGCCGAAGCTGGGCGTGAAGTGGACCCCGGCCGACTGGATCGCGCTGCGCGCCAGCTACGCCGAAGGCTTCCGCGCGCCGAACCCGGCCGAGAACGGTGACGGTGGCCTGGCCGCCTTCTCCAACGCCCGCGATCCGGTGCGCTGCGCCATCGATCCGGCCAACGAGTGCACCGCGCGCTCGGTGGCGATCATCACCCGCCCGAACAAGGACCTGAAGCCGGAAGAGTCCAAGAGCTACTCGGTGGGTATCGTGCTGCAGCCGACCTCCACCACCTCGCTGACCGTTGACGCCTGGGAAATCAAGCGCACCAACGAAATCGCCCAGGGCAGCACCGCCGATGCGATCGCCGCCGGCAACGTCCTGCGTGATTCCAACAACATCGGTGGCGTGGCCAACAGCGGCACGATCCTGGCGGTCAACACCGCGTACGTGAACGCCAACTCCTCGCGTGTCCGCGGTATCGACACCGACGTGCGCCAGACCTTCGACTTCGGCGCCGGCCAGCTGGAAATGGACCTGCAGTGGAGCCACATCCTGAAGTTCGAACGTACCGAGGGTGACACCACCGTCGATTACGTCGGCACCCACGGCAACTGCGACGTGACCAACTGCATCGGTACGCCGCAGGACAAGATCAACTTCGGCACCACCTGGAAGCAGGGCCCGTGGAGCGTCAGCGGTGTGGTGAACTACATCGACAGCATGGAGAACAAGGACCGCCGCGGTGGCGACTACCTGGCCTTCTACGAGGACGGTTCGCCGGTGGAGAAGATCTCCTCCTTCACCACCTTCGACCTGTCCGGTCGCTGGAACATCACCGAAGCCTTCGAACTGAACGCCTCTGTGCAGAACGTGTTCGACCGCATCGCTCCGCTCGACCCCAGCACCTACGGTGCGGTCAACTACAACCCCCTGCACTTCAGCGGCGCGATTGGCCGTTACTTCACCGTCGGCGCCAAGTACACCTTCAAGTAATCGAAGGCGCGTGACCTGCAAAGGCCTGGGCATCTGCCCGGGCCTTTGTTTTTCCGCACACATTGCAGAGGCGAAGATGAAGTCCCTTGGCCCGATGGAACGGCAGATGGCGACCTCCCCGCAGCGACTTGGCCTGGCCGCGCTGACCGCGCTGGTGGTCGGCTCGATGGTCGGCGCCGGCATCTTCTCGCTGCCGCAGAACGTGGCCCGCAGCGCCGGGCCGGCCGCCGTCCTCATCGGCTGGGTGCTCAGCGGTGCCGGCATGCTGATGCTCGCCTTCGTGTTCCAGGCGCTGGCCAATCGCCGCCCGGACCTGGATACCGGCATCTACGCCTACGCCCGAGAGGGCTTCGGCAACTACATCGGCTTTTCCGCGGCGTGGGGCTACTGGGTGGCCTCGGTGCTGGGCAACGCCAGCTTCTTCGTGCTGATCTTCAGCGGCGTGGGCCATTTCCTGCCGGTGTTCGGCGAAGGCAACACCGTTGCCGCCGTGGCGGCGTCCTCGGTCCTGTTGTGGACCGTGCACCTGCTGGTGCTGCGTGGCCTGCGCACGGCCGCGCTGGTGAACAGCCTGGTCACGGTGGCCAAGCTGGTGCCCATCGCCCTGTTCCTGGTGCTGGCCGCAGGCGCGTTCCGCATGGACGTGTTCACGGCGGATTTCTTCGGCGCACCTGCGCTGGGCGACCTTGGCACGCAGCTGCGCGGAATGATGCTGGTCACCGTGTGGGTGTTCATCGGCATCGAAGGCGCCAGCATCTATTCACGGCGTGCCGCACGCCGCGCCGATGTCGGCCGGGCCACGGTCATTGGTTTTGTCGGCGTCTGGCTGCTGCTGGTACTGGTCAGCCTGCTGTCCATGGGCGTGCTTTCGCAGCCGCAGCTGGCTGCGCTGCCCAACCCTTCCATGGCCTACGTGCTGCGCGCCATTGTCGGCGAATGGGGGGCGACGGTGATCATCATCGGCTCGATCATTTCAGTACTGGGCGCGCTGCTGGCCTGGGTGCTGCTGTGCGCCGAAGTGCTGTATGCCGCCGCCGGCGATGGCACCATGCCCGCCTTCCTCGGCCGTGAGAACCCGCGCGGCGTGCCGGCCAATGCGCTGTGGCTGAGCAATGGCCTGATCCAGCTGTTCCTGCTGCTGGTGCTGTTCAATTCGGGCAGCTACACCAGCCTTGTGCTGCTAGCTGCATCGATGAGCCTGGTGCCCTACTTCCTGTCGGCGGCATTCGCCGTGCAGCTGGCTTGGCGCGGCGTGGCCTATGCGGAACAGCCGGCCGTGCGCTGGCGCGATTTCGGCGTGGCCCTGCTGGCCAGCACCTATGCACTGTGGCTGGTGTATGCCGGCGGCCTCGACAACCTGCTGCTGTCGGTGCTGCTCTACGTGCCCGGCGTGGCGCTGTTCGCGCTCACCCGGCGCCAGCATGGGCAGCCGGTGTTCACGCGCTGGGAGTGGGTGCTGTTCGGCGCGATCCTGGCCGTGGCGGTCGCCACGCTGGTGGCGTTCTGCAGCGGCAACCTGCAACTGTAGCGCCGAGCCCTGCTCGACTGCTCTTCTGTAGAGCCGAGCCCATGCTCGGCTGCCGTTCTGCCGCAGCCGAGCAT
>NZ_QETL01000081.1:0-19015 GCF_003105135.1 Stenotrophomonas sp. SPM
TGGGGCCGGTTGAGGGGGTGTGAGCGGCATGGATGCCGCGACCAAGCCCCCCATGGATGGGTTTACGGCGTCCCCCTCAACCGGACCCACCCCGCCATCCTACGGGATGCCCGCTTCTGCTTCGGCTGTTGCTCTGGATGTTGCCGTTGCCTCTGCGGGTGCCGGGCGCAGCCCGGTCGAAACCCGTACTTTTGCCGCATAATCAGCACATGACCGACGATCGCATCATCGGCGCCGGCGCCACCCGCGAGGATGACGCCGCCGACGCCAGCATCCGACCCAAGCGACTGGCCGATTATCTCGGCCAGGCGCCGGTGCGCGAGCAGCTGGAAATCTACATCGAAGCGGCCAAGGCCCGTGGCGACGCGCTCGACCACGTGTTGATCTTCGGCCCGCCGGGCCTCGGCAAGACCACCCTCAGCCATGTCATCGCCAACGAACTGGGCGTGGCGCTCCGGGTGACCTCTGGCCCGGTCATCGAAAAGGCCGGCGACCTCGCCGCGCTGCTGACCAACCTGCAGCCGCACGACGTGCTCTTCATCGATGAAATCCACCGCCTGTCGCCGGTGGTCGAGGAAGTGCTGTACCCGGCGATGGAAGATTTCCAGATCGACATCATGATCGGCGAAGGCCCCGCGGCCCGCTCGATCAAGATCGACCTGCCGCCGTTCACCCTGATCGGCGCCACCACGCGTGCCGGCCTGCTGACCGCGCCGCTGCGCGACCGCTTCGGCATCGTCCAGCGCCTGGAGTTCTACAGCGTCGAGGAACTGACCCGCATCGTGCGCCGTTCGGCGGCCATCCTGGCCATCGACTGCACCGCCGACGGGGCAGGGGAGATCGCCCGCCGCGCGCGTGGCACCCCGCGTATCGCCAACCGACTGCTGCGCCGCGTGCGTGACTACGCCCAGGTCAAGGCAGGCGGCCACATCGACGAAGCCGTCGCCCAGGCCGCCATGAAGATGCTCAAGGTCGATCCGCAAGGCTTCGATGAACTCGACCGGCGCCTGCTGAAGACCATGGTCGACTACTTCGACGGCGGCCCGGTGGGCATCGAATCGCTGGCCGCGGCCCTGTCCGAGGAGCGCGGCACCCTGGAAGACGTGGTCGAACCCTATCTGATCCAACAGGGCTTCCTGGTGCGCACCGCGCGCGGCCGCATGGCCACCCACAAGGCCTACCGGCACATGGGCCTGAAGCCGAAAAACCCGCCGCAGGACCTGTTTGCGGAGGTTCCCGATGTTGGTTGAGCCCCGATTCAGTTGGCCGACACGCATTTACTGGGAAGATACGGACGCTGGCGGGGTGGTCTACCACGCCCGCTACGTGGCCTTCATGGAACGGGCCCGGACCGAATGGATGCGCGCGCTGGGCTACGGCCAGGAGCGCATGCGCAGCGAGCACGGCATGGTGTTCGCGGTGCGTTCGATGCAGATGGACTTCATCAAGCCGGCCCGGCTGGATGACGCCCTGCAGGTGAGCGCCACCCTGGTCCAGCTGAAGAAGGCCAGCATGGTCTTCGACCAGCGGGTCCAGCGCGACGGCGAGCTTCTGCTGTCGGCCCAGGTCCGCATCGCCGCACTGGACGCGGCAAGTTTCCGCCCGCGTGGCATGGACGAACCCGTCCTTGCCGCGCTGCAACCCCACCTCCACCCCGAATCCGAACTTTGAGGAACAACGGATGATCGCAACGCTCCTGGCCCTGCAGGCCACGGTCACCGAGGCACTGCCGGCCGATGTCAGCAACGCCGCGACCCAGACCTTTGCCCAGGCCACCACCGGCGGCGGCATCAATTACCTCGAACTGATGGCCAAGGCCAGCCTGCCGGTGAAGCTCATCGTGCTGCTGCTGCTGATCGGCTCGTTCGTCAGCTGGGTGATCATTTTCCGCAAGGCCCGCGTCTTCAAGCAGGCCACCCGCGAAGCCGACGAGTTCGAGAACCGCTTCTGGTCCGGCGCCGACCTGGGCAAGCTGTACAGCTCGGCCACCGACCGCAGCCGCAATGTCGGCGGCCTCGAAGCCATCTTCGAATCCGGTTTCCGCGAGTACAGCCGCCTGCGCGACAAGCGTCGCCTGGACGGCCGCGCGCAGCTGGAAGGTGCCCAGCGCGCCATGCGCACCACCTACACCCGTGAAGTGGACCAGCTCGAGCGCAACCTCGAACTGCTGGCCAACATCGGCTCCACCGCCCCGTACGTGGGCCTGGTCGGTACCGTGTTCGGCATCATGGTGACCATGCACGACATGATCAGCAGCGGTGC
This sequence comes from Stenotrophomonas sp. SPM, assembly GCF_003105135.1. Classification (NCBI taxonomy): domain Bacteria; kingdom Pseudomonadati; phylum Pseudomonadota; class Gammaproteobacteria; order Lysobacterales; family Lysobacteraceae; genus Stenotrophomonas; species Stenotrophomonas sp. SPM. The sequence continues at coordinate 2,263 of NZ_QETL01000081.1, forward strand.
CCAGGCCGGTATCGCCGCCGTCGCCCCGGGTATTTCGGAAGCGCTGTTCGCCACCGCCATCGGCCTGTTCGTGGCGATCCCGGCGGTGTGGGCCTACAACCGCTTCACCACCCGCGTGGAACGCATGTCGGTGCGGTTCGAAACCTTCGCCGAAGAGTTCAGCTCCATCCTGCAGCGCCAGAGCGCAGGCGACGAGTAAGCGACTGACCCGGGAGTCCAAGCCATGTCCGCTGCCATCGGTCGCCGCAAGCGCCGCAAGCTGAAATCGGAAATCAACGTCGTTCCCTACATCGACGTCATGCTGGTGCTGTTGATCATCTTCATGGTCACTGCGCCGCTGCTTACCCTGAGCTTCGATGTCGACCTGCCGCAGTCCAACGCCAAGGCGCTGGAAAGCAAGCAGGACCCGGTGGTCGTCTCGGTCCGCCAGGACGGCCAGCTGAGCCTGAAGCTGCCCGACGCCAAGGAGCCGACCGCAGTCAGCGCCGAGGAGCTGCTGGGCCGCTTGACCGGCATCGCCGCACAGGACAAGGACGTGCGCGTGATCGTCGCCGCCGACCGTGCCGTGGCCTACGAGAAGGTTGTCGACGCGATGGATGTCATCAAGCGCGCCAAGATCGAAAAGGTAGGCCTGGCCACCGATGCACGCTGACATCCTGCCACCGTCGCACAAGCAGGAACCGGGCTGGGGCCTGCCCCTGGCGCTGGCCGTGCTGGTGCACGTGCTGGTCGCGCTGGTCTTCATCGTGGCCTGGCTGTGGTCGCCGGAGCGCAATACCGAAGCCGCCGCCGGCGACCCGTCGGTAGAGGCCAGCCTGGCGCTGTCCTCCTCCGAGGCCGCCGCCGCGCGCCAGGCCCTGCGCCAGTCGGAAAAACTGGAAGACCTGCCCGAACCGGTCGCCGAGCCGGTGCCGGTGCCCGTGCCGGAAGACACCATCCCGCCGCCGCAGCCGATCGAGGAGCCGCGCCCGCAGGACGCACCCACGACGCAGCAGCAACAGGCGCAGGAGCGCGTGGCGCAGCCGGATACCAAGGACCAGGAAGCCGCCAATGCCTTGGCCATCTCCCAGGAAAAGGCCAAGCAGGAGCAGGAAGCCAAGCGCCGCCAGGAACAGATCGACCTGACCGAACGCAAGCGCCAGGAAGAAGCCGAGCAGAAGGCGCGCCTGGCCAAGCAGCAGGAAGAGGACGCCAAGAAGAAGATCGCTGACCAGCAGAAGGTGGCGGCTGACAAGGCCGAGGCCGAGCGGCAGAAGAAGATCGCCGACATCCGGGCCAAGCGCGAGCAGGCCGAGAAGGAGGCCAAGCTGGCCGAGCAGAAGCTGCGCCAGGTGGCCGCCGCCCGCAATGCCGCAGGCACGACCCCGGCCGGCAGCACTGGTGCCGCCCAGCCGGCCGCCGGTGGAGGTGGCACCAGCGATGATCTTTCCGCCAAGTACGCTGCGGCCATCCAGGCCAAGGTGCGTGATGCCTGGACGCGTCCGGACAGCGTGCCGCTGGGCCAGCGCTGCCAGGTGACGATCACCCAGATCCCGGGCGGCCAGGTGCTGCAGGCCAGGGTGGGCGCCAACTGCCCGTACGACGAAGCCGGCAAGCGTTCGATCGAAGCCGCCGTGCTCAATGCCCAGCCGTTGCCGTATCGCGGCTTCGAGTCGGTGTTCAACCGCACGATCAACTTCACCTTCACGGCGCAGGACTGACGGGATGGTAGAGGCCCGTTGCCAGCGCTGGGGAGGACCGGCCAAGTCGGCGGCGCTTCGGCTGTCTGCTTTCGGGCTGTTGCTGCCGATGGCGTTGGCGCTATCGGCCGCCGAGCGCTCTGCTCCGGCCCGCACTATGGATGATGATGCGCTGACGCAGGCTTACGGCGATGCCATCCGCGCGCGGGTCCTGGAGCACTGGCTTCGTCCGGCCTCGGTGCTCCCGGGCCAGCGCTGCTCCGTGCGGATCCTGCAGTTGCCTAGCGGTACCGTTATCGACGTCCAGGCGCAGCCGGAATGCCAGTTCGACGCGGTCGGGCGGACATCGCTCGAAGATGCGGTCCGCAGAGCCCAGCCCTTGCCCAGCAAGGGATTCGAGCGCGTCTATGTGCGGAATCTGCAGCTGACCTTCGTTGCTGAGTAGGCAAAAGGTTCTGGGTTTTCGTTAAAGCTGCGTGATTGAGGGCGCTCAAGTGACTCTGCTTTCACGTACCCTTGGTTCATGATTGCGAAGCGGTTCACCCCCGTTTTGTTATCCATCTGTCCGGTTTCCCCTTTATTGAGCGCTCCATGAAGAAGATGCCTCGCTGGCTTGCCGTGTTTGCGGCCTTGTTGTTGCCTTTCGCTGCCGTCGCGCAGCAGAAGGGGCTGGATATCGACATCATCGGCGGCAATGCCTCCGCGCTGCCGATCACCATCGTGCCGATGCCCTACCAGGGTTCGGCCGGCGCCCCGCAGACCGATGTGGCTGGCGTCGTCCGCGCCGACCTGGAGCGTTCGGGCCAGTTCCGCACGCTGCCCGAAGCGCAGATCGTGGAAAAGCCGACCCGTGGCGGCGAGATCCAGTTCCCGACCTGGCGCGCGCTGAAGCAGAACTACATCGTCGTCGGCCGCGTCGTTGACGCCGGTGCCGGCGCCTATCGCGTCGAGTACGAACTGTTCGACGTGCCCAAGGGCGAGCGCCTGCTGGGCCTGGCCATGACCGCACGCGGCAACGCCATGCGCGACGTGGCCCACCAGATGGCCGATGCCATCTACGAGAAGATCACCGGTGTGCGCGGCGCGTTCTGGACCCGCATTGCCTATGTCACCGCCAGCGGCAAGGGCGATGCCATGCGCTACGCGCTGATGGTCGCCGACTCGGATGGCTACAACCCGCAGACCATCGTCCGCTCGGCCGAGCCGCTGCTGTCGCCGTCGTGGAGCCCGGATGGCGGCAAGCTGGCCTACGTCAGCTTCGAGCGTGGCAATTCGGCCATCTACATCCAGAACATCTCCACCGGCGCCCGTGAGCTGGTCACCAGCTTCCGCGGCATCAACAGCGCCCCGGCCTTCTCGCCGGACGGCCGCAAGCTGGCCCTGACCCTGTCGCGCTCGGGCAACCCCGAAATCTACGTGATGGACCTGGGCAGCAAGCAGCTGACCCAGCTGACCAACCACTTCGCCATCGATACCGAGCCGACCTGGGCCCCGGACGGCAGCGCGGTGTACTTCACCTCCGACCGCGGCGGCCGTCCGCAGGTCTACAAGGTGGGCGCCGGCGGCGGCAGTGCCGAGCGCGTGACCTTCCAGGGCAACTACAACGCCAAGCCCTCGGTGTCCTATGACGGCAAGAAGATCGCCGTGGCACAGGGCTCGGGCAACAGCTACAAGATCGCGGTGATGGACAGCTCGCTGGGCTCCCCGCGCTGGAACACCCTGTCGGTCGGCTCGCTGGACGAGTCGCCGAGCTTCGCCCCGAACGCGAGCATGGTGCTGTACGCCGCACGCGAAGGTGGCCGTGGTGTGCTGTATGCCGTGTCGGCCGATGGGCGCGTTCGCCAGCGCCTGGTGCTGGCCGATGGTGACGTGCGCGAACCGGCTTGGTCGCCATACCGTACCCAACGCTAAAAGAGTGTTAATATTTTCCTGTATTGACCCCTCATCGGCCTAGGAGCCACAAAGGTATTGCCATGAACAAGTCCACCCGCGTTCTGCTTGTTTCCCTGCTGTCTGTGGCCGTCCTGGCCGGTTGCTCGAAGAAGGTGAAGGAAGAGCCGGCAGCCCCGGTCGACACCGGTTCGACCACCGCCCCGACCGCTCCGGCCACCTCCGGCCTGTACGGCCCGGGTGACCTGGACACCGACGCTTGCCTGCGCCAGCGCGTTGTCTACTTCGACCTGGACAAGGAAGACGTGAAGCCGGAATTCCAGGCCATCATGGCGTGCCACGCCAAGTACCTGCGTGACCGTCCGTCCTCGCGCATCACCCTGCAGGGCCACACCGACGAGCGCGGTTCGCGCGCGTACAACCAGGCCCTGGGCGAGCGTCGTGGCAACGGCGTCAACTCGGCCCTGCAGGCCAACGGTGGCTCGGCTTCGCAGCTGACCGTCGTGTCCTACGGTGAAGAGCGTCCGGTCTGCACCGAGTCGAACGAGTCCTGCTGGTCGCAGAACCGTCGCGTCGAAATCGTCTACACCGCGCAGTAATCCATGCGCATTGGCATCAAACTGATGCTGGTCGTTGCGGCAGCCCTCGTGGCTGCCGCACCGGCGCACGCACAGCGGCAGAGCCTGGCCGACCGTGTCGGTTCCCTCGAGCAGCAGATGTACAACAACAGTGCCAACCAGGACCTGTTGAACCAGATCAATCAGCTGCGGCAGCAGGTCACCAGCCTGCAGTCGACCCTCGAGCAGATCCAGCACGAAAACGCCCAGCTCAAGCAGTCCGCCCAGGACCAGTACCTGGATCTGGACAGCCGCCTGAACCGGTTGGAAGGGGGCAATGCAGCGCCGGCCCTGCCGCCTGTTCCGGCCACCTCGTCGACGGCCCCTGCGGCCCCGGCGCAGCCCACTGCAGCGGCCACTTCCGAGCGGCCGCCTTCGGTGCACGGCGACCCGGGCAGCCTGGCGGCGACCGGTGACGAACGCACCTCGTACAACGTCGCCTTCGATGCCCTCAAGGCTGGCAAGTACGACGATTCGGCGCAGCTGTTCCTGAGCTTCCTCGAGCTGTACCCGAACGGCGTCTACACCCCCAATGCGCTGTACTGGCTGGGTGAGAGCTACTACGCCACCCGCAATTTCCCGATGGCCGAGACCCAGTTCCGCGAACTGATCTCGCGTTATCCCACCCACGACAAGGCCTCCGGCGGCCTGCTCAAGGTTGGCCTCTCGCTGTATGGCGAAGGCAAGGTCGACCAGGCCCAGCAGATCCTGGAAACCGTCGTGGTGCAGTACCCGGGCTCGGACGCCGCGCGCACCGCGCAGGACCGCCTGCAGTCGATCCGCCTGGGCAAGCAGATCCGCTGATCCGCTGACCCGGCGTACAATACGTAACCTGTAGAGCCGAGCCCATGCTCGGCTGCTTTCGTTTCCGGCGCCTGCTGATCCGGCCGCCCGCCCCATGAAGAAGTCCCCGCCATGACCGCCGTTTCCCCGTCCGCCGCCGTCGCTACCCCCAGCGAAATCGTGCAGTCGCCGCTGCCCCGGCTGAAGATCACCGAGATCTTCACCTCGCTGCAGGGTGAAGCCGATACCGCCGGCTGGCCGACCGTGTTCGTGCGCCTGACCGGCTGCCCGCTGCGCTGCAACTACTGCGACACGGCCTACGCCTTCCACGGCGGCACTTGGTGGGATATCGACGACATCGTGGCCGAGGTGCTGGCCCAAGGCGTGCGCCATGTCTGCGTGACCGGCGGCGAGCCGCTGGCGCAGAAGCGCTGCCTGGTGCTGCTGCAGAAGCTCTGCGATGCCGGCATGGACGTCTCGCTGGAAACCTCCGGCGCGCTGGACGTCAGCGCGGTCGACCCGCGCGTGTCGCGCGTCGTGGACATCAAGACCCCGGGCTCGGCCGAAGCCGCGCGCAACCGTCTGGAAAACCTGCCGCTGCTGACCGCCCGCGACCAGATCAAGTTCGTCATCTGCAGCCGCGAAGATTACGACTGGGCCAAGGGTATGCTCGCCGAGCACGACCTGGTGAAGCGCTGCACCGTGTTTTTCTCGCCCAGCAAGGGTGAGATCACCGCGCGCCAGCTGGCCGACTGGATCGTCGAAGACCGGCTGCCGGTGCGCTTCCAGATGCAGCTGCACAAGATTCTGTGGAACGACGAGCCGGGCCGATGAGCCCGGGCGTGGTGCCCTGATGTAGTTCCGGCGCGGGACAGCGTGCTGGCTTTCCCCTCCCAACCGGATGTTTTGCCCATGAAGAAGGCAGTCGTGCTTCTCTCCGGCGGCATGGATTCAGCCGCCGTCATCGCCATGGCCCAGGAACAGGGCTTCGCCGTGCATGCCCTGAGCGTGCGTTATGGCCAGCGCCACACCTCTGAGCTGGACGCCGCCGTGCGCGTGGCCAAGGCCCAGGGCGTCATCGCCCACAAGACCGTGGACGTCGACCTGCGCAGCATCGGCGGCTCGGCCCTGACTGATGACATCGACGTGCCCGAAGCGGGTGGCGAGGGCATCCCGGTCACCTACGTGCCGGCGCGCAACACCATCATGCTGTCGCTGGCGCTGGGCTGGGCCGAAGTGCTCGGTGCCAACGACATCTTCTGCGGCGTCAACGCGGTGGACTATTCGGGCTACCCGGATTGCCGCCCCGAATTCATCGCCGCCTTCCAGGCGCTGGCCAACCTGGCCACCAAGTCGGGCGTGGAAGGGGCGGGCATCACCGTGCACGCGCCGCTGCAGTTCCTGAGCAAGGCGCAGATCGTCAGCGAAGGCGTGCGCCTGGGCGTGGATTTCGGCCTGACCGTCTCCTGCTACAACGCCGACGCCAACGGCGCCGCCTGCGGCCACTGCGATGCCTGCCGCCTGCGCGCGCAGGGCTTCGCCGATGCCGGCGTAGCCGACCCGACGCTGTACGCGTAATGATGCGGGCCGCTGGCCGGCATTCGGTAGTGCCGGCCGCTGGCCGGCATCCGAACCAGCCCCCGGTGGGTGCGAACCGCTGGTTCGCATGCTCTTCGCCGGGCATGGCCCGGCGCTACCGACCTGCCCTGGTAGGTGCGAACCGTTGGTTCGCACGCTCTTCGCCGGGCATGGCCCATTGCTACCAACCTGCCCTGGTAGGTGCGAACCGTTGGTTCGCACGCTTCTGATCTCCCACCCAGCCATCAAAGTAGGTTAAAATGCCGACCCCGCCGAAAGGCAGGGCATGCACGGGCCGTTAGCTCAGTCGGTAGAGCAGAAGACTTTTAATCTTTTGGTCGATGGTTCGAATCCATCACGGCCCACCAATGCAGCGATGACCAAGGCGCCTCACGGGCGCCTTTTTCATGCCTTGGTGCCGTCGTAGACGGGCATGGCGCGTACCTGCTGGATATGCAGGGCTTACCGTCTCAAGCGTAGGCGAAGGTACGCTCGTTTCGCCCAGTAAAGAAGCGCGCCTCCCGTACCGGAATCCTGAGCATTACGAAGTGCCGCATTTTGGTCATAGAGCTGGCGGATGTGCGCGTCCCGTTGCGATATCGCGTCGTGGATGCATGCGACGTCAGAGGCGCTGAGGACGTGACCTGATGTGAAGTGGACGGGTAGTGGTCGCTTCACATAGTGCACGGTATGCCGGTCGATGGTTTCAACGGCGGGCCTTTCTAAAGTGTAGAAAAAGAGCGCGATGGAGCGCCGGGTGAGATGTGCTTTCGCTGGTGGAAGGCGGATCTGGCTGAAACCGTGCCATGAACGCTCCGACGTCTCAAAGATGGCACAGCGCTTGAAGGCCGGCGTTACGTGTCGATCAGCGGTCGACAGTGACTGGGGATCATGGAACAGTTCCAAGCAACCGCCCCACTCATCTTCCCAATGTCTGTTTAGATAGAGCACGACGTTAAGGCGGCGATGCCACGGTTCCACTGGGTGATAGTTCGCATCGATGTGCGGGTCAAGACTGGTGCCGTTTCGCGATTCGTGTGTCCCGCCGCCTAGATACCATGGGTCGTATATCAGGTCTTCGATACCTGTAAGTTTTGAGAGTGTCCGTAAGAATTGGGCCGGTACTCGATGACGATGCAGTTATTCCGGCCGCACTTCCTGCGCACCAGTTCGGCCGGCCCACGGCAGGCCATGAACAGGCCACCGACCACGCCTTCCTCCAGATGACGCTCGGGTCTGGCCATCAGCCGGCAGCGTTCGGCGGCGCGCAGCATTTGCGCCACGGTGAGCATGCCGATGGCTGCGCGTTCTACGCGGGCCATGGCCTGTCGGCAGGCACGTACTGCCTACCATAAAGACCGGCAGCTCACCCGCCGACGCGGTCCGGGGACCGTGCCTACGGGTGAGCGCAGACAAAATGCGACCTGTCTCAGCAGGCCTGCACGCGCAGTGCCACCCATTGCCGGTGGCGTGAAGGTTGGTGCGCCTGCGCCGGGAATTCATTGCCGTGTTGCAAAAGACGTGCAAGGCCCACGCGCACCGATCTTTTTGCAGGAACAATGAGACCTAAGAATGAACACTTCGGCGCGGGACGGTGGTCGCCCTTGCAAGGCGAATGGCGGACGATGGATCCCCGCACTGATGCAATCCTCTGCCGGGAATCCGCGATCGAGCGCTGACGGGGGATGTCAGCCCTATTCGAGACCGAGCACCGACATCGCCCCCCATGGCATTGCGGTAACTCCCTTGCAGTCGCCCTTCAGCGGGGTGGTGGAGTTGGCCTTGGACACGATTCCGTACCCATTGCTTCCCTGGAAGATGGCCGCACCACTGTCACCTTCTCCGCATGCCAGTTGATTGCCTGTGATTCGTATCCAGGCATTGGCACAAGGAAGGTTCTCGCCGGGGCCGCAAGCGATTCCGGGATTGTGCTTGATATCCACCACCTCGCCACAACTGTAGCCGCTTCTTACTCCACGGAAGCACATTTCCTGGCCGACCTTTGCGTTGGTCCACATGTACATGATCGACCGCCTGCTGTAGTCGGATGTGGAGGTGCCATAGACCTCCTTCAATGTCGTGTGGGAGCCAACCGTATGCCATTGCACATCGTGACTGGCATCTTCGATGCCATCGACGTAGGTGAGTGGTAGCGTGTACTTGCCCGCTCCAGTGGCGTAGTTTCCGTAGATGAAGTCGTTGGGACAATGACCGGCTGTGGTGATGCCCCTTCGCCCGGTAGCGGTGTGCTTCACCGGAAAACCGCTCGTGCAGTAGGAATTGTTGCTTTGAAGCACCGCGCCGCCTACTACGTACGCGGCATTCCGGGATCTGGGATTGTCCGCCTCAAGACTGATCTGGAAGCCTGTGACGCGCTCAAGCTTGCGTACGTTAGTCCTCAGACTATCGGCAAGCGCAGCGTCTCCCTCAATCAGTATCACGACGCGGTTGTCGCCTGGGAAGCCGGAGATGCCGCTGACCCCTGGGATAAGGCTGTAGATCAGTGGCGTATGGCGTTCGAGTATCTGGTAGAACTCCTGCTCGGTATGAACGTTGCCTGTTTCGAAGGTGACGCGCGTGGTCCCGCTGTCTGTCCCGATCAACCGATCGGGCACCGGGCTATTTCCGGTCAGCTCCACCAGGATGTGCTGATCGGGTGCATGCCTCAATGATATTGCTGACAGGCGGTCGGTAAACTCGGCGCTGAGACTCTCGAAAGCCTGATTGAGTTCTCCCTGGACTGCCAGGCGGGTAATCGCCGCGTCCACCGAGACTTCAGGATGCTTTGCAGTGTAGGCATGAACAAGTGTCTCCATTTCCTTTTCGGCATCCGATTCGGCAGGAGGTATCTGCGCAGAGAGGTTGCCCGAGACGACGAGCACTGCAACGGACGCGAGGGATTTCCATTTCATCTTAACTTCCTTGTAAGGATGGGTTGAAATCAGGCCAGTGAGTTTCTTGAAAGAATATCGAGGATATGCGGGCGCCTCTCGCGAAATTGTGTCGCGGTTCTCATTCCCCGCGACGAGGCCAGCGACATTTTTCGTCTGTACAAGTTGGACAGCACCATCGGACAGTTGGGCTGGTGTTGCCGCGCAGACGATCGCTGTGCAGTACGGATGCAGACGGGCTGGCGAGTATCGGCCGATTTTTTTTAAGAGCAGCGCCTATTCCGGCCCCAGATCCCGGCACATGAGGCAGCCCAGAAAAGTGCTCAGTTCGGGCGTAGGGTGGTCATTGTCATCGTTAGCGCTGGCGTATATGAAGCGTAGGGCGGACGGTCGGTCATCGCGGCTTCCTCGGCTGCGGAGTGGGCGTGCCACCGCGCAGGATGGTGACTGGCGATGCGTGGTTGCAAGCCGGGATGAAAGTAAGCAGTTAACCGGCGGGCCCGAAAACCCCCACGCATCGCCCGCCATAAAGTCCGACGGATCGCCCGTCGGCACCATTTCAGAACGGTGCCGACGGGCGAGCGTAAACAACAGCGTGAATGTCACTACGGACTTGCAGGCCCGGTGCCACCCGTTGTCGGTGGCGCGGCATGTTGGTTACGCCCGCGCCTGGAATGCAATCGGAGTTTTCCGAAGGACCTGAGAAGTCCACGCGCGCAGAGAGAGTGTCGCAGGCATGTCTGACGCCGCAAACGACAACATGCGACGCATCTGCTTCAGTGCCTGGTGAATTGCGTCGGGAAATGTCGCGAACTGCACTGCGTGGGCCATCTGTTGTGAGGCGGCGCTTGTAAAGCTGGCTTCACTTTTTCTTTGCATGGTAGCTGGGCGGGCGGCCTTGAGGCCTGATTTTCTGTGCGTATGCAACAGGTTCGAGGAGGGCTGTGCTTGGGCCGCCCACTCGCGCAAGAGCAGCCGAGCGTGGGCTCGGGTCTACAGAAGTGATCGCGCCAGTCAGGTCATGTACGCGGGGCACGGGTCAACGGACGTCATCGCGCGGTCGTTCATCCACGCATGGCATGGATCTACTTCCTGCGGGCAATTGCGACGATCGCGGCCACGATGCCGAGCGGGATCAGGATGACCGCCAGAATGATGAGCCAATGCCAGATGCTGAATCCACCCATGTTCCAACTCCCTGTAGTGAAGAGGGCAGGGTAGCATTGCACAGCGCTATTGGCCCGAGCAGGGCGCTATGCTCGGCTTCTTTCCCAGGATGGGTTGCTCCATGCGCTTGATCGTTCTGTCGCTGCTGTTGTCCGCCGTCTCCGCCCCACCGTTGATGGCGGCCGAACCGGCGCCGAACGCGCAGGCTGTGCCCGCCAGCCCGCTGGTGATCGGCGAGACCTTCACCATCGAGTCGAAGGTGCTGGGCGAAACCCGCCGCATCAACGTGTACCGCCCGCAGCCTTGGGGCCTGGACCCGGAGACGCCGTTGCCGGTGCTGTACATGCCCGACGGTGGCATCGGCGAGGACTTCCTGCACGTCGCCGGCCTGGTGCAGGTACTGAGCGGCAACGACAGCATGCGTCCGTTCCTGCTGGTAGGCATCGAGAACACCGAGCGCCGCCGCGACATGACCGGCCCCAACAGCGTCCCGGAGGACCAGAAAATCGCACCGCGCATTGGTGGTTCGGCCGCCTACCGCACCTTCCTGCGTGACGAACTGATGCCGGAGGTGCGACAGCGCTACCCGACCACCGACGAGCGCGCGCTGATCGGCGAATCGCTGGCGGGTCTGTTCGTGGTCGAAACCCTGCTGCAGGAACCGACGCTGTTCAACAGCTACATCGCGCTGGACCCGAGCCTGTGGTGGAACAAGGGCGCGCTGTTGGCCACGGCGCCGAAGCTGCTGCCGGCGGTGGCCAAGGCCAAGCCGCGGGTATTCCTGGCCAGCAGCGGGCAGCCGGAGCTGGCGCGGACCACGCAGCAACTGAGCGTTTTGCTGCAGGGAACTTCGCCGTCGGTACTGGCCGGCTATCAGCCGTTCCCGCAGGAAACCCACGGCACGGTCTACCACCCGGCGGCGCTGCAGGCGCTGCGTACGCTGTTCCCGGCGCACCCGCCGGCCCAGCCTTGATAGCGCCGATGGCCACACGAGAAATGCGGATGAAGCACGGACGTGGATGGAATGCGGTGATGTCGCAGCGCTGTGGTCGCAAGCTGCAGGTGGGCCGGGTGGTCTGATCAGGTGCCCTGCACGGTCGAGCGACAGTAGGGGCCACCCACGCATGGCGTGGATGACTGCTTCAGGCCGCCTGCGCGTCCGGGCCGGTCAACACGCCGGCATCGGCGTGGCGGAAGCACAACCGGATGGCATCCAGCAGCTCGCTCATGTTGTACGGCTTGGGCAGGAAGTGGATGCCATCACGCAGCTGCGGCAGTACGGCGTGCTGGTCCATGCCCGAGGTGACCAGGATGGGCAGCTGCGGGTACAGGCCACGCACGTGGTTGGCGGCCTCGATGCCGCTGACCAGGCCCAGGTTGACGTCGGTGAACAGCAGGTCGAAGCGCTCACCGGCGGCGAGCAGGCCCAGCGCCGCCTCGGCCGAGCTCACGCCCACCACGTGGCAGGCCTGGCTCTCCAGCGCCATGCGGCTCAGCTCGCGGGTTTCCTCGGCGTCCTCGATCAGCAGGACGCGGGGTTCAACGTGGCGCTTGGACAGCAACATGACGCGACAACTCCGGACAGCGGGGGGCAGAAATGGCGCGCAAGTATGCTTGACCTTTAGGTGATACCCGCGTGCAGGGTGGGCTAAAGCGGCGTTACAGCACGCTTTCGGCGCACATGCACGCCTAAAACGACAACGGCGAGTAGGGCTGTGCCGATGCGCAGGCTGGTGGCCTGCCAGCCCAAGGCGACCGCGTCATCGAGGCTGAACACGTTCCAGGCCAGGTTCATCGACACGTGCAGGGCCAGGCCGCACCACAGGGTGTCACCGTCCAGATGGTCGAGCCAGGCGAAGATGAACCCGCCCAGGGCGATGACCATGCCGACGAACAGGGCCATGCCGCCGCCCTCGAAGCCGCCGAAGCCGAGCCAGTGCACCATGCCGAAAAGCAGCGCCTGCGGCAGCGCCAGCAGGGGCCAGGGGCCGCGCACGATCTTCACCAGCAGCACGAAGCCGAGGCCACGAAACAGCACTTCCTCGGCCAGCGGGAACAGGACGGCCAGCATGCTGGCGTCCAACGCGGTCAACGCGGTGTTCGGCGTGCCGAGCATCGCCAGGCCCAGCCAGCACGGCAGGCTGGCCAGCAGCACCCAGGCCGGCCCGCTGGCGCCGTTCCAGCGCAGGCCGAGGCTGGCGGCCAGACCCACGCCGCGGGGGCGCAGCAGGACGGCGAGCAGTACCGCCACCAGTACGGCCAAGGCGTTATCGAGCAGGCTGCCGCCATAGGGCATTGGCAACGCCGGGATGGGCAGGCCCATGGCGGCGCTGAGGTCACGCAGGTTCAGGCCGAGGCCGACGCCGAGCAGCACGAGCAGCACGCGGGCGGCGGTAGGCAGGCGGGACGTCCGGGGCATGCGCGCGGTCCGTGCGGGATGAAGCCGCAGTGTGTGCGGCCGGCCGTGCGCGGGCACGCCCCGTTAGTCCCTGTGCCATCGGTCATGTTGCCGGACAGTCATCGATGTACAGGTACAGTCGAAGTCTGACCAACAGGAGCGACGCCCATGCAGTGCCCCGTGTGTACCACCCAGACTCTGCAGATGGCTGAGCGCCATGGCATCGAGATCGACTACTGCCCGGGTTGCCGTGGCGTGTGGCTGGACCGCGGTGAACTGGACAAGATCATCGAGCGCGCCGGGGCTGCGGTGCCGCCGCCGGCACCGGTGCAGGCCGCACCGCAGGTGGCACCGCCGCCGGTGATGCATCGCGACACCCGCCATCTTGGCCAGCGCCAGGATGAGAACCGTGGACAGTACGGGCACGGTTACAAGAAAAAGAAGAAGGAAAGCTTCCTGTCGGAGCTGTTCGACTTCTGACGCTGTTTGTAGCGTCGAGCCACGCTCGACTGGCTGTTGCTCGACTCTACGGCCGGCGCAGGATGAACTCGCGGTCGCGCGTGCTTCCAACGATGAAATCGTACTCGCCGGCTTTTTCACAACCGTAGCGCGCATAGAAGCGCTGCGCGGCGAAGTTCTCCTCCCACACGCCCACCCACAGGATGCGGCGCTGTGGCTGGTCCAGCCAGGCGATGAACGTGTCCATCAGTCGTGCGCCATGCCCGCCGTTCTGGTGAGCAGCCAGGATGTACAGCCGCTTCAGTTCGATGTCGCCCTCGCGTGCCTCGGCATGCGGCAGGGTGTTGGCACCGGCTGCCAGGTAACCCACCACCGCCTCGTCATCCAGCAGCAGCCAGACCGCGCTGCGCTCGTCGGACAGTTCCTCGCGCTGTGGCACGATGCCGTAGTGCTCCTGCAGGAACACGCCCAGCTCCTGCGGCGGATACGAGTCGCCCCAGGTTTCGGTATAGGTGGCAATGGCGATGGCCGAAAGCGCTTCGGCATCGGCCAGGGTGGCGCGGCGGATCTGCAGGGACATGGCGGTGTACGGAATGGAACGCGGCGCAGTGTAGCGGGCCCCGGCGATCGCCGGGGCCCTGCCGTGCTTCAGAACCACATACGCACACCGGCTACCCAGCGCGTATCGCGTGCGTGGTCACCGGCAGCGTCGGCCGCATCACCGAAACTGCGCTCGTGGCTGATGCCGATGTACGGCGCGAAGCGTCGGCTGAACTCGTAGCGCAGGCGCAGGCCGGTCTCGACCTTGTCAAGGCCGCGGCCGATGCCGTATTCCGGTTCGTCCTTGGCTGCCAGCGTGGCCTCCACCACCGGCTGCAGGATCAGCCGGTTGGTCAGCAGCACCTCGTACTCCACTTCGGCCTTGGCCAGCACCTGCCCGCCGGAGCCCAGGTAGAGCGTGGCCGAGCTTTCAAACTTGTACGGTGCCAGGCCCTGGATGCCGATGGCGGCCCAGGTGCGCGAATCGGCGGGGCTGAAATCCTGGCGCACGCCGACCAGCACGTCCCACCACGGCGACACACTGCGGCCGTACAGCGCCTCCAGCGACGAAGACTCGGTGCGGCTGCCACTGCGCTCGCCATCGCTGCGCAGCCACAGGCGGTTGATGTTGCCGCCGATCCAGCCGGTGGCTTCCCAGGCCTGGCCATTCCCGTTCTGGCCGTCCCAGTGTTCCAGGCGATCGATCAGCAGCAGGCTGTTGATCTCCGGCGCGTGCTGCATGGCGCCGTGGTCGATGGGCGGGAAGGCGGCGGCGCGGTCGGCGTCGGTGGGCACCGGGATCGGTTCGCGCGGTTCACTCGGCGCGGTCATGGGCATTTCGTGCCCCATTGCCGAATGGTCCATCGTGGAATGGTCCATCTTCGAATGATCCATCTTGGAATGGTCCACTTTCGAATGGTCGACCGGCGCCTTTGCGGGCGCGGCGATGTCATGGCCGGCATGCGCGTCATGCGACTGCGCGAACGTGGGCAGGGCAGTGGCCAGGCCCAGGGCCAGCAGGCTGCAGGAGAGGTGACGGCTCATTCTTCGATCCTCACTTCGCGCATCATCCCCGCTTCCATGTGGTACAGCAGATGGCAGTGGTAAGCCCAGCGGCCGAGCGCATCGGCGCGCACGCGGTAGCTGCGGCGGGTGCCCGGCGGCATGTCCACAGTGTGCTTGCGCACCTGGAATTCGCCCTGCGCGTTTTCCACGTCGCTCCACACGCCATGCAGGTGGATCGGGTGCTGCATCATCGTGTCGTTGACCAGCACGATGCGCATGCGCTCGCCGTAGTTCAGCCGCAGCGGTTCGGCGCTGGCGAAAGGAATGCCGTCGAACGACCAGGCGAATTTCTCCATGTGCCCGGTCAGGTGCAGCTCGATCTCGCGACTGGGCTCGCGGCCATCGGGGTCTTCGAACAGGCTGTGCATGGCGCCGTAGGTCAGCACCTGGCGGCCGTTGTCGCGCAGGCCGATGCCGGGGTCATCCAGCTTCGGTTCGCTGGCCGAGCTCTGCATGTCCACCAGCGGGTTGTTGCGTTCGCTGGCCGGATGCTTTGGTGCCTTGCTGGCGCTGGCATTACCGTGGGCACCATGGCCCATGCTGGCGCCGCAGCCGCCTTCCATGCTCTTCATCGCGGCCATGTCGTGGCCACCGTGGCCGCCCATGTCGTGGCCCGACATACCTGAGACATGGGCCATGTCATGGCCCATGTCTGACATCGTCAGCAGCGGGCGCGGGTCGCGCTGCGGAACCGGGGCCTGCAGACCGTGGCGCACGGCGAGGGTGCCGGCGGCGAAGCCGGTGCGGCCCATGTCCTGGCAGAAGAGAGTGAAGGCATCCTGGCCGGTCGGTTCCACCAGCACGTCGTAAGTCTCGGCCGGGGCGATGCGGAACTCATCGATGCTGACCGGATGGATGTACTGGCCGTCGGCGGCGACCACGGTCATCTTCAGGCCGGGAATGCGCACGTCGAAGTAGGTCATCGAGGCGCCGTTGATGAAGCGCAGCAACACCTTCTCGCCGCTGCGGAACAAGCCGGTCCAGTTGCCGGCCGGCGCCGTGCCGTTCATCAGGTAGGTGTAGGTGTGGGCGTTGACGTCGGAGATGTCGGTGGGCGTCATCCGCATCCGGCCCCACATGCCGCGGTCGGCCAGGGTGGCCGACCAGCCATCGCGGCGCACGTCGCGCACGAAGTCGGGCAGGGTGCGCTTGTAGTAGTTGTCGTGCTCGGCGAGCTTCTTCATGCGCCGGAACAGCGCGCCCGGGTCCATGTCGGTCCAGTCCGAGAGCAGGATCACATGCTCGCGGTCGTGGTGGTACGGCGCCGGTTCGGCAGGGTCGATGATGAGTGCGCCGTACAGGCCGGCCTGCTCCTGGAACATCGAATGGCTGTGGTACCAGTAGGTGCCCGACTGCTTCAGCTGGAAGTGGTAGTGGTAGGTCTCGCCGGGGCCGATGCCGTTGAAGCTGAGGCCAGGCACGCCGTCCATGTTGGCCGGCAGCAGGATGCCGTGCCAATGAATGGAAGTGGGGTGGCGATCGAGCGTGTTGCGCACGAACAGGTCCACGGTCTGGCCTTCGCGCCAGCGCAGGATGGGCGCGGGCAGCGAGCCGTTGACGGTGATTGCCGGGCGGGTGCGGCCGGTGAAGTTGGCCAGCGACTCGCCGATGGCCAGCTCGACGCGGGTATCGGTGAGCACGGCGGGGGCGCCGGCCAGGCGCGGGGCGGCGCTGGCCGCGGCGAGC